>NZ_WQMP01000055.1:0-6317 GCF_013366855.1 Wolbachia endosymbiont of Madathamugadia hiepei | reverse complement strand
TTTACAATAATCATCTACAAAACAGAATAACTCTGTTATATTCTTATGCATTGGGTAACCTCCTATTGTTGCTAAAATACTGGAGTTTACCTTATTTCTCTCTCTACTCTCTTTCTAATCCATAGTTAGCGTTATTTGGGTTAAGTTTTGACGAATTTGCTCCTGATATCCAGCAATTCTTTCTTGATATATATCGATCATTTTCTGGCATGATTTACTCCTAAATGGATGCGCCTCTTTTTCCTTTATGTAAGAGTTTTGAAAGTGTTTACAGTGAAGGATTGCTTCTCTATATTTTTTTATGTCGTTGATTGTTTTGACTATCGACTTATCTGTTTTCTTCAAATTCTCCTCCCATTCTTTCCTTTCAATTATACTCTTTGATTCTTTTTCCGCCTGGTTCATTTTATCATATAGGTTTTTGCACTCTTTAATAAGACGCCAGTGGCTGTAATACCCCTTTTTCTACGCTTTTATCATAAAAATTCTTCAGCTCATTGCTTGATAACGTTGCTATAGCCTCTTCTCTTTTACTGTGTAATTTAGGGTATTTTTTTCTCAGTGAGTCAATGTAATTCAGCAGGAGAATCTTAATGGAGTGTTTTTTGTATTCCCTAAGTTCCTCTAACGTAATTCCAATAGCTTTTTCTTGTGACTCTATGTATCCTAAAGCGTTTTCAAAATCCTGCTTGTTAGAGGTCAGAGGTTGAGCTTTCTTCAATTTTTTGATATCACGCTCTTTTGGATTTATACCACTAACTTCAATTACACGTGCAGCACTAGCAGGGTCAATTGCATTTAGCACAATACCTTGATCATTTTGATCTTTTAGAAAGCTTTGTAGCTGTTTTTTAAATTCCAATAAACTATCTAGTTTACTTCCAGTAGTCTTAGATTCTTTGATAGTATTATTGATGTTCTGAGCTGCTTTGTTATTTCCTTTATCACCTTTTATTTTCTTTTCGAATCTATGACATAGCTTGTCTTGTAGTTTTTTAAGTTGCTTCTCATCATTATTAAACAGCTTACTTGTCTTATTTTTAAAATCTTCTCTGCCTTTAAAACCTAAAACAGTATAGAGATTTTTTTCAACTATTAGTTCGTCATACTGTTTTGTTATTTTATTACTTCTGCTAAATAGAGATTTACTAATTTTGATTGCACCCATAATGTTACTCCAGTACTAATGCTACACAATAAAAGTATAAAACTTAATATTTAATTTTACTTACCGTTAATGTGGTTAGCTCAGCAAAATATTGAGGTGCCACACTAGCTTTGCTTCTATATTAAAACTTTAACTCCTAGCTCGTTATTAGTAATATCATTATATAAATAACTACAGTTTATGCCTGAACTTGGGAATATATTGCTATTGGTAGCCTGCTTATTGTCTCTAGCATATTTATTTCTACCGCTCAGTTCCTATCGGTTCGTTACCACTGCTATATTTTTCTGTGTATCGGTATCAATGGCTGTTTTAGTTTACTGTCACATTACAGACGATTTCTCACTCGAAAACGTATATTACTACTCTCATACAACAAAGCCTTTGGTATATAAGATCTGTGGTATTTGGGGAAATAAAGAAGGGTCTATGTTACTTTGGACTTTAGTGCTTGCCTTTTACCTGTTTCTGATGGGTATTTTCATTGATAACAATAGTAAACTGAAGAAGGTATCCTTGATCACTCAAGGCTTGATTTGCTTTTGTTTTTTGTTGTTCACTTTATTTGAGTCTAATCCTTTTACTAAAATGCCAAGCATTGAAACAGATGGTCTCGGTTTTAACCCAATATTGCAAGACATAGGTCTTGCTATTCATCCACCGATATTGTATTTGGGGTACCTCGGATTTAGCGTTCCCTTCTCGCTCTCTATAGCTGGATTAATTACGAACACTGAAGGAAATGTTTGGGCTAGAATTATTAGGCCTTGGGTGCTTATTTCTTGGTCGCTATTTACTTTTGGCATTAGCCTTGGCAGTTGGTGGGCATATCGTGAACTTGGTTGGGGTGGATTTTGGTTTTGGGATCCGGTGGAAAACGTTTCTTTGATGCCATGGTTAGTTGCAGTGGCGCTGACACATCTGCTACTTGTGGTACGAAATTTCAATGTTTTAAGAAACTTTGCCATTTTGCTCACACTTGCAACTTTTATATTGAGTGTAACCGGAACATTTTTAGTCCGCTCTGGAATACTCGCTTCAGTACACACATTCGCTGATGATCCAAAGTATGGACTGTATATATTAGCCCTACTTGGTATAATTACAGCCAGTAGCTTAGTAATATTTGTAGTATTTACAAGAAAAAATCGTCCATCTTTAGTGTCATTCCATTGCCTGACACTGGAATCCAGAAAAAAAGAAGCAAACAATCAAACCATTCAGATGACAGGGGGGAGAAAATTCTTCTCACGTTTCACGATGATGTTGATAAACAATTTATTGTTCATCACTGCTTTTTTCGTCGTATTCGTTGGCACTTTATATCCTATGATGCTTGAATATTTAACCGGCGAACTTATTTCAGTTGGAGCCCCGTATTATAATTCCTTGTTCAACCCCATTGCACTGGCTATTCTAGTCCTTACGATAATTGGGCAATACTGCCGTTGGCAGGGAAATAGCCTGTTGCCAATATTCCGTGAATATAGATTCTCATTTTGTAGCGCTGCGGCTATTTTGCCGTTTATTTTTCACATGGAATTAATAATAGTACTGTCAATTACCATCTCCATAGCACTATTAGTCTTTGTTTTAGAGGCGTATAGTAAAAGAATTCGCTTATTTAAGGCTGCACTTAGTGAATCAATTTTACTAGCAAAAAGAGTTTCCAAGTCCTACTACACAATGATGCTCGCTCATGCTGGAGTGGCAATTTTGGTGCTTGGTATAACCTATTCCGTTGGTTGGCAGGAAAAAAAGGAGAATTACCTAAAAATAGGGGATAGCATAACAGTCAATAAATTCAAAGTTACTTTGCGAAATATTGAATTTATAAAAGAGAAAAATTTCCATGCAGTGAGAGGAACAATGGATATCAGGAATTTGCTGAATAATAAGGTAATAGGTGAAGTAACTCCTGAATATAGATTTTATCTTGTGGAGGGTCAAAAGAATGTTGAGAGCAGTATTTACCACAATTTATTTTCTGATATTTATGTTGTAATTGGCGAGATCGATAAGAGTAAGAGCAAAATTGCAGCCAAAGTGCACTATAAACCTGGAATGCCTGTAATCTGGCTTGGGTCCTTCCTCATTGCTTTTGGTTCGCTCCTTGCTGCTTTGCCTTTATTGAGAAGATTTTAATAGGACTCCTACTATCACAAAAAACTACTTGACAAGTCCCTCCAACCCTGTTATAATGAGGCTAAAGCTATTATTTAACTTCCCAATCTGTACAGGTTAAAATGACAAGAAAACTTGTATTTGGCGTACTATTGTTTAATTTTTCGCACTATGTGCACTGCATGTCTTTTTAAAACTTCGGGTTTTAACCCATACAAGCTGAAACGCGCTTATAAGTCGTTTAAGACATCACCCAACGCCGGATTTTAAAATAGAGAGTGAAATAACTAGCTACCTCAGGGTTTTATTCTCTTTTTCCTCTGTCTGGTAAATTTCTTAAATATTATAGTTTAGACTAGTTGCATTTAAAAGCAGCTAAATTGCAGCGTTTAAGGCATAAAAACGCCAATACTGAAAATAAATACCGACCAGGGCTTCTTTTGCTTTTTTTTCATTTAGTAAATTTCTTAACATTCATAGCCAGGCAACTTAAGAGCACAAAAAAAATGCCAAAATTTTTCAGTTTCGGTTATGCAGAAGCCCAATGTGGGGCTCGCAACAGATTTGCTATAGCCCAAACTCTTCATTGATTTTCTCAACTATTTCTTGTGGTGGATCTTCCCCCCATCCTGAATATAAAATCTCCCCATAATCTGCAACATCCATAGAGCCAGTCCTACTTTTTGCAAGAAACATCTCTCTTTTATCTTTATCAACTAATACATAATGCCATGCTGATCTTCCGCAATCCTTACCACGAACTAAATATATGAGATCTGATCTGCTTCTTCTTGTTGCATTAGCAAAGGATCTCTCATTGACAGTTCTGCTTTTACTTTTTATGCTGCCACTTTCAGAAAAAGCTTTTTTGGATTCAGCTTTTTTGCTTGCTAGCTGAGAAATTTTTCCTTTTTCCCCCAGTGCACGCTCTTTGGTGTTTTGGGATGAATACTTACTGGAAAAACCTCCTCCTGTATCGCCAGGAGTCCTGTTTGTGAAACGCTTAGTAAATGGGTTATTATCGTTGTTCTCTGTCATAAAAATCTCCAAACTTTAGATTGTAGAATCTAAATTTTTACTACACCCTATCATACGTTAATTAAATTAATATAAATGAGAGATAATCTAGTAATTATTACAGGAATTACAGCTTCAGGTAAATCAGAATTATGCGATAACTTGATAGAAAAATATGGGAATATTGACATAATAAACTGTGATTCGAAGCAGGTATATAAAGAAATTCCCATAATCACTTCTCAGCCACCAAGGCAAGAAAAATTTTATAAACTATATGGTTATGTTTCAGCAAGAGAAAATTATTCCGTAGGTTTATGGCTAGAGGATTTAAAGAGAGAAGTCAATAGTGCGCTGGAGAATTCACGAATACCTATCATCATTGGAGGAAGTGGGCTTTATATCAGCAGCTTAATCAAGGGCTTATCGTCAATTCCACAAATAAGCCAGGAAGTAAGGCAAAATGTAAGTGAACTTAGAAAAAATTTAAGTAGAGAAGAGTTCTACAAATTAGCGCTAAGCAAAGACTCAAAAATTCAAGGTAAAATATTCATGAACGACTCGCACCGCCTTTCAAGGGCACTTGAAGTTATCACTGAAACTGGCAAGTCAATTTTCGTATGGCAAGAGCATAGACAGCCTCCTTTATTCAATAATTTTAAGATATATACAATTTTGCCTGAGCGTGAAAACGTATACCGAAAAATAAATTTTCGTTTTATTAAAATGGTTGAAAATGGAGCAATTGATGAAGTAGAAAAGCTACTTAGCATGAACCTAGCTCCACATTTGCCAGCTATGAAAGCACACGGAGTGCCAGAAATTATAAAGTACTTAAAAGGTGAGCTCAATTTAGATGAAGCAATACAAATTGCTCAAACAAACACAAGGCATTATGCGAAACGTCAATACACTTGGTTTAAAAATCAATTTCCAAATGCTGAAGTGATTGATTGTGTAGAAGAATTTTCACTCTCTTTTGACTAGATGCAGTTTTTTACTATTACTTGTTCCGGTTAGCCTCAATGCCACTCATTATTGGCTTGACTTCCTTTAGTGTACTCTCTACTTTCAATGACTTGCCAAAGCTGCCTGCCATTGTAATCACATCGTTCTCTTCTATTATTTTTATATCATTAGTATGGCCAAAAACTTTCTCAATCAATTGGAGAAAAATTTCTTTAATGACACCAAATAAACTTTTACTTTGTTGCATTTCATCAACAACTGGGTAGTCTTTAGCTTCTCAGAAATAGTGAGTAATAATTTACCATCTTTATATGTTACACCATCTTTTCCATCTTGAGATTCAAGTGTGAATTCTAGTGAGCTATTTATCCGGCAAGCTTCTTCTTCTGGATCATTAGATTTAACTATAGGTATTATCATATCAGATTTCACTGTTATGTGATTTATATCAGTACAGTCAATATTTATCACTTTTACAGGATTTTGTAGCATTAGACCATACTTACCAAGGCTAATTTGTGTAAATAAAGCAGCTTTATACCCTGCTTGATTACAATTGGTAACTAATTCCTCCAAGATAGGATCGCTTGGGACTTGAGCTTCAACATATTTGAACATTTCCTTGAAAACTTCTTTTGCAAACTTGCGGTACTGCTTACTCTCAACCAGGGCATCATACTTATTATGTAATTCGTTAATAAACTCTTTTGTTATGGCACTACCCTGAATAACAAAATTCATTCTCTTAATGTCTAGGCTCTGTGAAAAAAGTTTATCATGAGAAAATAAGGAAAGATGTAGCAAAAACTGGTAGTTTAACTTAGCTAAAAATAGAGAAACTACCAAATGGCATATTATATAAAAGAAGGAAATTGAAAACAAGTTTTTAGTTCTTTGAAAAGCGTGAAAGGAATACACAGCAAGAGCAAAGAGAAATTGAGAATATTTAAAGTTGCTTAAATATAGACAAGAGCCAGATTTGGAAGTGCACATAATTGACGGAACAATCGTGAGAGCTCATGCCTGTTCTGACGGATAT
>NZ_WQMP01000054.1:0-6352 GCF_013366855.1 Wolbachia endosymbiont of Madathamugadia hiepei | reverse complement strand
TTTCTGTCATCAACCTTACCTTTTGTCAAGGTAACCCCTTGAATCTCACCCTTTTCATTAATTACCATATGTAGTTTGAACCCATAAAACCCTCTATTTCCAGCTCTTTCTTTATCGGCTAATCCATAGTTAGCATCTTTAATAGAAATTCAACTAATTCCCGTAATAATTATATTAGCTAACAAGCTAAAGGTAGAGGGTTATTAGTGAGGAAGAATATGAGCACTGAAAATACACAACAAGAACGCAGTTATCATGAGTTCATTCAAAATTTTTCGTCTTTGTCCGAAGAGATAAAAGAAGATGGCAGTCTTCCGCTTCTATTTGATGAAAAAGAAAATAAGTCAATTTACAATGCCGTAGTTGACTTCAATATAGTAAAGTTTTCAATAGAACACCCCTATTGGGATGAAGATGAAAACAAAAATAAAGCGTGTGAAGTTATTCTCCAAGAATGCGACAAGATAAAGAAAGCTGCACAAAAGCTTGGAGACAGAGCTAAACGAAAGCTCGAAAGTGAAGTTCGAGAAAAGTTGAAAGATTATATTGAGGGTGGCGTTAAAGAGGATGGTGTTAAAATATACGGTAACCACGCAAGTATTACGCTGGAAGACAACAAAAAAGAATTCAAAATCAGCGAATTTTTAAATAGTGATTTTTGTCAGAAAAATGGAATCTTCGGGTTTTCAACGTTGCATAGCGATGGAAAGAGCGGAATACACGGCTTTGTTGCTGAGGAAGGAGGAAGAAAAATAAGGCATTATGTCGTAATCGATGGTTCATACGAAATGACGCTAAATTGGTATGTGAACGGGGAAAAGTGTACTGTTACAATTAATATTAATGCTAATGGTTCTGTAGAACGTATAGGAGGTCATAGTGTTAGTGAAGAACAGCTACAAGCGAATAAAGATGTAAAAATAGGCAATTTATACTTATATGAAGTATTAGCAAAAGGAAGGTGGAAAGAAGTGAATGAGCCATCATTCGAAGCTGCGATAAAAAGGGATGTTGAAGAACCTATTCAAGAAAACAAAGCTAACAACATAACTCAAGAGACTGGGTCTCAGACTCCTCCTCCACCGCCACCTAGAACTAGTTCACTCAAAAGGAATATTTTCGGTGAACAAGAGGGCTTAGACCACCAAGATGATGGGCAAAATAAATTCAGCTCTAACGCAACTGATATAGCGCAAAAACAATTCATAGAAAATGTTTTAGAAAAAATAGAAAATGGTAGCCAGTATGATCCTATACGTAATTGGTTGAAGGATAAAATTGAAGGTAAAGAAAACAATCAAAATCTGGACGCTCTAGAGGAAAAATTATCCAAAAAATATAGTCAGAGTAATACTGTAGAAAAAGGAGAGAGTGATGATAGCAAACCTCTATCTCCAACTAGCACTAGTAGAAATACTGACGTTGAACAAAGTGGTGACACTCAACCACAGAAAAATTCTCACAGGAGTGGACAGGAACCTGAAGAGGAAGAGAGGAATTTTCAAAAAATAAGTAAAGCATTAGGAGAATGGAAGGAAAACAGAAGAAACGCTAGACAAAGTAACTCCAGCTCTTCACCTCCAATTCGTCCTAGTCATGATGAATCTCAGTTAAATCCTAAGCAGTTAAAGAAGAGCCTCATGAATGCTAGACAAAGTAATGACACTCTACTTACGGAATTTACCAGTAGGTTGGGTAGAGAAACTCAAAAGTTCCCACTAAGACCGGTGGATCAAAAAGAAATTAGTGAACAAACCAGAGAACGTTCATTAGAACCTGGGTTGCTGAAAGACGATTCAACAGATGTAAAAAAAGTGGAAGGTCCAACTGTTAGTGTCTCTGCTTCAACACCAAATAATAGAAGTGATTTAGACATGAAAAGTATGCCACCTAGTACACCTTCTGACGATAGTAGCAGAACTATATCAACCAGCACTGATAATAAGAGTATCAAACAGTTAATAGATAAAGAAATGCTAAGAAATATAGAAGCATTTCAAGCACATCCTAGTAGTTGCGGTAGAGACGACTCAAACCCTTCATCTCCAACTCAAGGCAGTAATGGACAATCCCTAGTAGGTCCTAAACAGTTAAAAAAGAGCCTCATGAATGCTGGACAAAGTAATGACACTCTACTTATGGAATTTACCAGTAAGTTAGATAGAGAAACTCAAAAGTTCCCACTAAGACCGGTGGATCAAAAAGAAATTAGTGAACAAACTAGAGAACGTTTACTAGCAGACGGGTTGCTAAAAGACAATTCAACAGATGTAAAAAAAGTGGCAGAACGGGAGAATGCTGACACTGATCTGACTATAGATAAAAATAGCAATCTACATAGATTATTAGAAAAAGATGTAGCACGACTGGAAGCTGGAGTAATAGAAGAAGAAAGAGAAGATACTTTAGTAGAACACACTAATAGTCGTAATCGCAATAGAATTGCACTAGCAAACAGGAACAGAAAATTACTTTGGACTGAACATATCAAGCAACAGCAAGAAAAAGATAAAGGTATGTCAATATAAATTAAGGTTAAAGTAATTGCTCAGCAAACAATAGGCTTCATGTAATGGTAACCCTATCACAGAAGAGTAGGAGCCACGTAAGAACAATACGAACATTCCAGCAAGGCCTTGTATGTTGCACCCACCTGCCTTATTTTTCCACTCTTCTGATACTAAATAATATTTAATTTCCTGTTCACTGAGACGTTTAAATTTCACTATCGTAACCACGGTTCTAATATGCTGTTTGGATCGATGGGGAGTGAGTAGACACACACTGGTGTATACTCTATGCTTTCTTCCTGATAACAGGCGAATACATTTTTCTGCTTGCTCAACGTTTTCAGTTTTGAGCAATATCCTTCTACCGCAAGCAACAACCGTATCAACACCAAGCACAAAATAATCTGGGTTTGAGCTTTGTATCTTCTTAGCTTTGCTTTTTGCCATACGGATTGAATAATCTTTCGGAAGTTCCTTTTTTAAAGGAGTTTCGTCTATATCTGCTGGCAAAACTAAACCTGGCTTAATACTTATTTGTTTTAGTAGGGCTATACGCCTTTCTGACGACGAAGCAAGAATAAGACTATCTAGAGATCGTTCTGTCACTTGTACCTTTAAGCCTTCTAATTATCCTACCCTTTTTCGCATTCCTATCGTAAATGCTCATCTCTACCAACACTCTATCTCCGATAACAATGCGTATTTTACTTCTTCTGACTTTTCCTGATACATGACAAATGACCTCATGTTCGTTGTCTAGCTTCACTCTAAATTCTGCTGCAGGTAATAAAGCGGTTACTGCCCCTTCCACCTCAAAAATTGTTTTCGATTTCTCGTCTTTTACCATTTGCTATTTATAATTAAACAACCTTTGTCAGTCTACCACAGATCTTAAAGAATATAAAAGACCTTTTGTACTACTCTCACCATTCAACTCTCCTTTCTCATAGCCTATAGTGCTCAGATACCAACATGCTATCAAAAAAGACTGTCAAGTACTTTTATTTAGTTTAACTGCATCTTTTGCCTTGTCCAATAGTCCATTAATGAAACCAACTTCACTTGGTTTATCAAACAAGTCAGATGCAATGTTGGTATATTCATTGATAACAACTGGAGCTGGCGTATCACAATTAGCCAGCTCGCACATTGCAACACGCAAAATTGATAAGCTTAAGAGATTTAACCGCGAAAGAGACCAACTTGGATGTAAATAACGCTCTATTATTTTATCGTACTCTCCACTGCTTTCTATAACCTTACATGATAGCTTCTCTAAGAACTGGTAATCAGATTCCTCACATTCAAATATATCTGCTAACTTGTTTACATAGTCCCTAAACTCACAATTTTCCAGCTCAAAAATGCTTTTGTCGTAACCTATAAAAATATTTGAGTAAGCAACTTGCACAGCAAGAAACCTTGCTGTGCTTCTTCTTATACGCCATCCCTTGTCTGTAAGTTCCTCCTCCATCAGCTTAATTTTTTGTATAAATCTATCATGTGCAAAACGGCTGAAGCTGCGTGGCCACCGATGTTCTTTCTGTTCTTATCAGCTCTTACTAAAGCCTTATCTTTGCTGTCAGCGGTAATGACACCCATACCAAGAGGCACTGCATAACGCATAACAACTTCATTTAAGCCTTCGATTACTCCTTTACACACGTATTGATAATGATCAGTCTCACCACGAATTACGCACCCAAGGGCTAAATAACCATCATAATTAACAGTTCCACTTTTGACCGCAAAAAGAATTGCAGCTGGTATTTCAAATGCACCAGGAACCTCAATTACATCGTAACTTGCGCTACTGCCTTTTAATTTATCGGTTGCACCTTCAAGCAAAAGGTTTGCTATTTCAGTATAGTAAGTTGAATTAACTATTAGTATTTTCGACATTTATCCCTCCTTTTCTTGTTAAAAATAACTTTATTAATGATTGTTGAATTAGAGTCATGACATTACTAAATATCCAATACATTAGCAAAACTGCAGGAAAAGAGGAAAAAATGAAGATAGAAATGTAAGGTAAAAATCTCATAACGTTCACCTGAACATCATCTCTGTTGATCTGATCTTTTTCACTGATCTTCTGCTGAATTATCATGGTAACACCTAAAATTATAGGCAAAATACCTATAGAAATAGGGAAATTGTAACTAAATAATCCAAATAATGTAAAAATGTTTGTTGGATCAGGAGCTGAGAGGTCCTTAATCCATAAATAGAAAGGAGCGTGTCTCATCTCTATAGTAACAAATAATACTTTATACAAAGCAAAAAACACCGGTACTTGTACCACCATAGGAAGAATGCTCGACATTGGGTTTACGTTGTTTTTTTTGTACAATGCGATTATCTCCTTATGCTGTCTTAAACTATCATCTTTATATAACTCTCTTATACGAACCACTTCAGGCTGCAAATTTTTCATTTTGAACATTGAAACATACGACCTATTAGATAAAGGCAGTATCAAAAGTTTAATTACTAAAGTTAGCAACAATATTGCTAAACCAAAATTTTTCAAAACGAAGTTAAAGTATTCAAGAAGTAAAAACACTGGTTTGGTTATGAAATAAAGAACGCCAAAATCTACAGCTTTGTCAAATAAAGGTATACCTAGAGTACTTTTATAAGAATCCAGTAAATTCAATTTTTTTGCTCCAGCAAAAAAATAATTCACATTAGAAACATTTGTGCCAGGAAGTATGCTCTTGTAAGGCTTAACAAAATCTACTTGAAATTTATCAATGTTATTAACGTTCGTATGTTTAATGCTTACATTTATTTTATCAGATTTTTCAGGTATGATAGCTGTAAGCCAATATTTATCAGCAAAACCAAACCAATTCTTTTCACTTGTGCTTGCTTTTATTAGGTGTTTCTTGGCAACATCTTTATATGTCCATTCCTCCAGTTTGTTATCAAATGCACCTATTACTCCTTCATGTGATATCCAATAAGATTCGTTAATATCACCACGCTTACGATTAATTTTACCATAAGGAACCAAAATTACATTGTCCTTCGTATTATTTGCAATAATTTGCTCAACTTTAAACATGTAGTTATTGTCGAGGCTAATTTTCATCTTAAATGAAATGCCATTTTCATTATCCCAAAATAAATTGATTGCCTTTTGATTAGTAAGTTCAGTTTCATCTGCCTGCCAGACCGTTTTGGAATCTGGAACTTTAATTTTACCACTTGGATCCAGCCATCCGAATTCTGCAAAATATACATCTTCTGATTCTGCAGGTGAAAGTAGCATCACTTGCGGAGAAGAAGAATTTGGTTCTAGGTGGTAATTAGTTAAAATTAGGTCATCAAACCTGGCACCTTTTAAATAAATCGACCCTTTAACCATATTATTGGTTAAGCTAATCCTTTGTTCTCGAGTGGAATTAATAATTTCGGAACGGTTTTGGTGTATTATAGGAGCAAGATCGTTAAAAGATTCTATGTGTTCAATATTTTCAATTGATGGATGACCCTGGTCTGTATTAAGAAAATTATCGTAAATAACACGCCAAGATACCATAATTAACACTGAAAGGACAGCTGCCAAAATTAGATTTCTTGCTTCTGACATAAAATTTAAGCTAAATGCATTTCCTTAAAGTGTATATTAAATATTGTACTAAAACAATAAAATTTACTTATTTTTAATAATAACTTTTAACGCTAATCTTTAAAATTTATTGTAATAGCTTCAAATTTTAACAATATGAATGCGATAAAAAATCTAGTCTCTGTGAAAAAAGTTTATCATGAGAAAATAAGGAAAGATGTAGCAAAAACTGGTAGTTTAACTTAGCTACAAATAGAGAAATTAC
>NZ_WQMP01000053.1:0-6352 GCF_013366855.1 Wolbachia endosymbiont of Madathamugadia hiepei | reverse complement strand
GTTTCTCTATTTTTAGCTAAGTTAAACTACCAGTTTTTGCTACATCTTTCCTTATTTTCTCATGATAAACTTTTTTCACAGAGACTAGGGCAGCGCATATCATTAATTTACTTGAATTGTTAAGTAAAGAAAGACTGATGAACAAGAGTATTGATAAAATAGACATAATCTACCCAAATTTAATAACATACATCCATTCTAAATAAACATTACATATAGTAAAAGAGTTATTTAGCATAATAAAAAAAATATTCTATACTATGCTACGACAGCTGTTCCCTAAATCTTTCAGATCTACTTTTAAGATATCCTTTATATTTAGGGTTTTCTCCTCTGTCACTTTGCCGATACACGAAAAAGCTATACCTTTAAACAATTCTTCAAATCTCTGCTGATTTTGTGGGGCAATAGTAACCAAAATTCTACTTTGGGATTCAGAAAACATTATTATCTTGTTTATTATATCTGTATTTTGTGTTTTCCCTACTGGCACTAGTGAGAGATCAATTTCAACACCGAGACCTCCTGCAATTAGCGATTTTGCCAGAGCAACAGCCGATCCTCCTAGATTTGGTGCAATTGCAGAAGCAATTATGCCATCTTTTATTGCAAGATTGTAGCGTTCATACAACTTCCTGGCGCTCTTTGCATCAACTTTTGGTACGTTGTTATTACCCATTCCACTATATAATTGATACTCAGATCTGCCAAGTTCGTCGTATGTTATACCAAGCACATATATCAAGTCTCCTGGCATCTTTACGTCAAGCGATACCGCATTTTCAATATTTTCTATAACTCCAATTGCTGAAATAAGTAATGAAGGTGGCGCAGAGATCATCACTTCCTTGCCATTTTCATCATACCCTTTGAAGTCGTTGAACATGCTATCTTTTCCGGATATGAATGGGGTTTGAAATGCAGTTGCAAAGTCATAACAAGCCTCCGCGGCTCTCTTTAGTTGCCACAGCCTCTCTGGATTATAAGCATCACACCAGCAAAAATTATCGAGCAACGCTAGATGATTTATATCTCCTCCTGCAGCTACATAGTTGCGTATGGCAGTGTCAATCGCGCATGCTGCCATGTGGTAAGTGTCAATTTCGCCATAGCTCGAACCAAACCCCTGTGATTTCACAACACCTTTGTTTGAAGAAAGAACCGGTCTTGAGACAACAGCTTCGCTACACACTCTTCCTTTGCCTTGCAGTGGCTTTAGCACTGACGAACCCTGAACTTCATGGTCATATTGCACCACTATGAACTCTTTGCTGCAAATGTTTGGTCTGCTCAGCATTTCTTTTAGTTCAACTTCTAAAAAAGACGGATTCCCAGTGCGCGATGCTCCAGCTTGGATGAAAGGGGAGAGCCATGGCTTTGTCTGTAAATGCATTCTAGGGTTACCGTCATGAAGAAACTCAGTTTCCATATCCATTATTACTGTTTCTTCGGGACATTTAACAACGGCTTTGCCACTTTCATTAAACTTTCCAATCACGCTGACTTCCACATCGTGTTTTTTCATGATTTGCTTAAACGCAGGCAGATTTTCTTCCGGCACTGCTAGAGTCATTCTCTCTTGTGATTCTGATGTCCATATTTCCCACGGAGCCATACCATCGTTTTTAAGTGGAACCTTGCTTAAATCAACTTCAAATCCATTCTTTCCCATTTCACCGATGGACGATGACAGTCCTCCCGCTCCGTTGTCTGTTATTGCATTGTAAAGACCAAGGTCTCTTGCCTGTATGACGGCATTGGACAATTTTCTTTGCGTTATAGGGTCGCCAATTTGCACAACTGTTGAAGGGCTGTTTCCCGATAGTGCCTCCGAAGAAAACGTTGCCCCGTGAATTCCATCCCTTCCAACCCTTCCGCCAATAATTACAATTTTGTCTCCATTTTTGGGCCTTTTAATGTGTGAAGGTGCATTATTTATATTGCGCGGAATAATCCCGACGCTTCCAACAAAGACTAATGGCTTTCCACAAAATCTATCGTCAAAATATACCGATCCAAGTTGTGTTGGAATGCCAGAACAATTGCCAGCAACGTTAACACCGTGAATTACTTCTTTCATGATATATTTTGGTGGCAAAATTTCATCAGTGCGCTCTTTATCCCTATAAAATTTGCCTTTTGCTTTTTTGGCAAAGCAAAAATAGTAGGTATTCATTATAGGCACTGCACCTTTGCCAAAGCCTAATATATCGCGGTTGACTCCAAGCGCTCCAGTCATTGCTCCACCAAATGGATCGAGAGCTGAAGGACTGTTGTGAGTTTCAACTTTATCTACAATCAAGTAATCATCGTCAAAAATTATTCCTCCTGCATTGTCGGAGAAGACTGACACGCATATGTCAGAATTTATCTCACGCGTTGCACGCTTAATATAATGTGCATATAGGCCATCTTTTATTTCATCAATGGGGGAACAAAAGATGTTGTGTTTGCAATGTTCAGACCAAGTCTGCGCTAGGGACTCAAGTTCAATATCATAGGGGTCTCTACCGAGTTTATTGAAGTAATCCTTTATAGCTTTCATTGCTGCGAGAGAGAGCCCTAAAGTGCCATTACCATCGATTCCATTTCTGCTGATCTTCTCAAGCTCTTGGTCACTTACATTGAGGTTGACAGGTTTAGTACCGCTCTCTGTCATCCCAGTGCCCCGACACTGGGATCCATAGATTCCAGCATTACGCGCTGGAATGACACCAAGTGGGGTATTTTGTTTACTGCAGTGCCTACGATAGCAATTGCCGTTTTCCTTATAAATAAGCGTGCAATACTCAGTGATAGGATTGAACTCTTGTTTTATATCATCTTTGGTTGGTATGCTCCCTTTACCCAAGATCAGTTTTGAACTTCTTGCTTTGATGTAAACATCTTCGTCAATGTGGCCTTTGCTAATTAAATACTCTCTGACAATCTGTTTTGCCGTGTTGCCTACATTATCGGTCATGCCAGGCAGAAAGCTTATCTCCAAGCCCCACTCAGCTTGCGGTTCTATGAAATCATATTGAACTTCTTCAAGGTCCTCGTTGTAGAAGTAATAACGGCAGTTTTGTATGATCTTGTTGTAAAACAGCCCACAGATTTCTTCATGTAATTTTGATGGTAATTTTTCGCGTATGTAAATCGAATAAACGTTGACTAGCCATCTATTGCCAACTTGCTTACATTTGTTTAAAACTTCTATTCTGATGTTTGTCATGTAATGTTATGAAAGATTTTGATATATAATAACATAAGAAACTGTGAGCACATTTATATTTTACTGTACAATAAAACATCGTACTAGTTGTCATTTTTCATGGGAAAAGTTTTTACCGCTGACGTAGATGAATCCTTTTTTGATGTGCTGGCTCAGCACATATTTTCTGAGTATGGAAAAGAAGAAATTCCCAAGGTAAAGATCATTCTTCCTTGCAAGAGGGATGTGATAGCGTTGCTGAGTGCATTCAAGAATTGCAGCGCTAAAAAATGCATAATTTTACCAGAGATAGTTTCGCTAGAGAACATCGATGAGGAAGATTTAATATTAAATCTTGATAGAGTTAAAGTTATCAAGCCGACAAAAAGGACACTGCTGTTGATTCAATTCATATTGGAGTGGAATAAAGAAAACAATGATAATTTTCCCATTGACTTGGCTTATAGCTTACCATCACTGCTTGATAAAATCCAATATACCCAAATAGCAGATTATTATCAGTTTGATGAGCACTCAAAAAAAATAGAGAATTTCATAAACTTACTTGTCAAAACTTGGAGTAACACTTTAAAAGATCTGGGAGTGGTAGATATACTAGAACATAAAAGTGACTACATAAACAATATGATAGCCTCTCTGCAGAAAGATCAACATATAATCTTTGTTGAAATTGGAAAGGGTGAAATCTACAAGTTATTGATTAAAGCTATATATGACCTACCACTTGGAAAGATAATTTTACCTAACCTGAATCTGAAAATTAAAGAGAAAGACTGGAAATCACTTGATAAAAAACACTATCAATATTGCCTGAAAGATCTGCTCGATTATTTAAATTTAGATAGGAAAAATGTTATCTGCTTGAACACTGTGGACGACGAAATTATTGATTACATCTTTGATACAACTGCTGATCTTAGCAAGGTTATCGATGAGTGCATTGGAAATATCGAAGTCATCACTTGTGATTCGAGGGAGGAAGAAGCACAAATGACGTCATTAATTATAGAGAATGAAGGTTATGAAAACGTTTCTTTGTTTGTCTTTGATAAATTACTAGCAACTCGTGTGGCGTGTTCCATGTCGGAAAACTATTCTTATATAACGCTTCTGCTTTATAGTATCGAAGTTTTGACCTCAAATTGGAACAGCGTGGCACTTCTTTCTCTTCTTAAACATAGGCTAGTGACTTTTGGTTACACTCAGGAAGAATACACTCGAATTTTATCTGGGTTTGAGATAGAGATATTACGCAGCTTCAGTACAAACGGCCGAAGCGATATTATAAATGCTATCAATGCCCATGAAAAGCTAAAATATAAAGAGGATATATTGGTTATTATCAATAAGTTAGAAGCTATATTTAATCTCTTACTTAATTCTATAAATTGCCCTGTTTCTGATGTGGTAAAAGCTCATCTGCAGTGTATTAATTTGCTTTTTGGGGTAGATTTTTCAGAGCTAAATAATGAAGTAGGTAATTTTACCCGTGATTTCTTAAATGCATGTGAGGATATAACGGTTAAGTGTTCCCTAGAGTTATATAACCAAATTCTAACCTTGTTTTTGAAGAAAGAGTTTTTTTCTGTAGCAAGCGACTTCAATAGATTCAGTTTATATCACAATAAAGTTGTAATACTTGCTGGATTTTATGATATGCCAAGTTTTCAAAATCCGTTTTTGAATGCGCTGACGAGAGAAAAATTCGATCTTCCTTCCGTGCAAGAGGAGCAGGGGTACTTTTTATATACTCTGCGCAATTTATTTGGTGCAAGTAAAGTATACATCACAAGATTACTGAGCAACAGGAAACCAATTCTATTGCAGCGTTTAGAAGTTCTGTTACGGGGATCAAAATATCCTTATCGCGATTGGCTAAGAATATTAAACACACCTGAATGTATTGTTCCATGTGCGCAGCCTATGCCAAAACCTCAAACCGAAGTTAGAAAAGAAAAAATGCGGGTGATGTCTTGCAGTGCAATAGAAAAGCTAATTCGTAATCCTTATTCATTTTACGTTGAATATATACTGGGCCTTAAACAATTAAGAGACTTGAATTTTAAGCCATCGATGTTGGAATTTGGCACTATGGTACACAATATTCTTGAGAGATATTTGCGTGATAAAAAGCTGCCAATGAGCATCGCGCAAGAAGTATTTTCAGCTAATCGGTTTAATTTTTCAAATATGTGGTGGGTAAGACTGCAGAAGATAATTCAATCTTTTGTCGAGTTTGATAGGACTAGAAACAATCACGTTGAGTTAGAGAAGAGCTTTTCCTATCCGATATTTCATATTGGTGTCATTCCAGCGCGTGACACACAACTGCGCGGATGCTGTACAACTTCCACTAAGAAAAAGGGTGTCATTCCAGTGCCCCGACACTGGGATCCAGAAAATTTGATTGCAAATGAGCATACCAGACAATTGTGTAATAAGAGCTGGATTCCAGTGTCAGCTACTCGAATGACAGAAGAAATTTTACTGACAGCAAGATGCGACAGAGTTGAATATCTACCAAATGGGCAAGTAGCAATTATAGACTATAAACTCGTCTCGCCGCCTTCGAATGAGGAAGTTATGTCAGGGTTTTTTCCACAATTAATCTTACAAGCCTTAGCGGTAGAATACACAACAAAAAAAGAAGTTTCAGAGCTTGCTTATTGGAAACTTGACTATGATAAAATAAAGGTTATTGCTTTGAAGGATTACAGACAAAAAATGCAGGAGTTTCAAGATAATCTACCGGATTTTTTATCTAGTTATTTAAGAGAGGCCACTCCCTTTATTGCCTCCCCATATTTTGATAAATTTCTAAGATTTAACAGCTATAAACAACTAGAAAGGGTAGGGGAGTGGTTGTAACCAGCAACAGATTTTGAAGGCTCATTGAGGTTACTATTGGGACTATCAACATTGACAAATGATACTTTATTTTTCTTTATTTCCTGGTATAGCTTGCTGCCTTGAAAAGTATCGAGCTTAAACCCATTGTTTAATTTATTTTCTTTTAAGTATTTATGTGCTTCGTCGATGAAATTCTCTAGGCTCTGTGAACAAAATTTTAGAGAAGCCATATGAGAGAACCAACGAAGTTTAAAAAACCCATAAAAACCTCAGCAGTCTTGTCAAATC
>NZ_WQMP01000052.1:0-6354 GCF_013366855.1 Wolbachia endosymbiont of Madathamugadia hiepei | reverse complement strand
CCAAATCTGCCTCTTGTCTATATTTAAGCAACTTTTCCCAAGTTTTCTTTTCACACCACCTTTTAAATCGCCTGTGTATACTCCTGTAATTGGCATATATTTTAGGTAAAAGCCTACACTGGCAGCCACTTTTGGCCATGTACCACACTGTTTCCACAAATATTCTCAATTTCTCTTTGCTCTTGCTGTGTATTCCTTTCACGCTTTTCAAAAAACTAAAAACTTGTTTTCAATTTCCTTCTTTTATATAATATGCCATTTAGTAATTTCTCTATTTGTAGCTAAGTTAAACTACCAGTTTTTGCTACATCTTTCCTTATTTTCTCATGATAAACTTTTTTCACAGAGACTAGCTATAAACATTAAAAAATTTACCAAGCAAAAAAAGCAAAAAAACTCCGAGTGGCGAGTTTTGACTCTATAATACTTTAAATTGGCGCTATAATAATTTGCTGACGCTTAGTTCAAGCGCGATTTGGCTGAATGTAGAAAAAATGAAAAAGACACGCAGCCGCTATAATTTGATACAATCTGCCAAAAAATACCCTGAGTTTTTTACTGAATTTTGTCATTGAGCCTGCAGATCAAAAACAAGTTTTGAGTTCAGAAATACCCTTGTTGTCATAATAAAGGGTAACGGCGAAGGTTGTCAAGTAGTTTTTTCGCTTCATGGCATACCAAAAACTGGCTAGTTATGCAAGAGTCTATTGCAGCAACGGTGGACTCTGTTTCTCAGGACCTGGAGTGCTGCGACTGTTGAACTGTTTGTACAGATTTTATAATTGAATCTGGTGATGCGCTTCTACTTTCCCTCAATTTACGAATATATTGGTCATCTTTCAAGTCAAAGTTCTTTCTGCTTTTACTCATTTCATTCTTTAAGTCTTCATATATCTCTTTTAGCGCTCTCTTATCTCCTTTCTTTTTTATGTTACCACTTTGCAATAGACTTTTAACCTGATATGCATCATATCTGAGCAAGATTTGTTTATCTTCATACACAGAATTAGCTCTATCTAGGATTTCCTGAAGGGATTTGTACACAAAAGATCTTGAATTCAGAAAGTCATTACAGTTATCGCATGTATAGTGTCCATACTGCCGAAAATGCTCTTGTACTATTTTATCTATTCCCTCTAGATGCTTATTATTAGAGTTACTTGCATCACGAGATTTATTTACAAAATCTAAAATTCTTGAGTCTTTGTCACTTTCAAACTTTCTATCAAGCTCAACTCCCCATCTAGCTCTTGTTACTTTCTCTAATTGAGAATTCAGCTCCTTCTCTTTAGCTTTCTGTTCTTTGGACTTTATCAATATAAATGCTTTACTCTGCTTCTTAAGGCTAGTGAGCTTCTGCTGCAGAGCATTTTGTCTATTCTGTAGAGCTTTAATTCGATCATCAAGGCTAACAGTTTGCTCAACTTTTTTCTGAGGTTTGCTTTCTGTCTGAGAAAACTCTTTCCTAAGTGTAGTAGAGTTATTTGGCTTTTTAGAAATAGTTGGAACTTCAACTTTTTTTGGCTAAGCACCTTCCTGCCACTCCTTCTAATTCCAGCAAACTCTTGCTGGCCTGAGTTCTGCAGTTGTTGTTGATATTTGTCATCTTTTACTGCATTGCACGATCTCTCGCTTTTACTTGATATCGAACTTGTATCAAACATTTCGCTCTCACTTATTGTGCTGGAGCTTGACGATACTCCACTATTACTTGATATTGCATCAGAGTCAATGCTAAAAGTTGACAAGGGGTGCGCTCTATCTTTTTCAAAAGTTCGGTTATTTGCTTTAGCTTTTGATCTAACTTCTATTAGTATTTTTTCACTTTTGACTGAAGCAGGGTCAGGAATAATCGGGTTACTGATAGCCTTTATAGGCTGAACCGCTGATTTCGACCTTTTTGATTTTCCCGTCTTTTTACTCATTTCAAACCCTCAATTTATTATCAATACAACTTAATTTTAAATGATAACTATTAACTATGCATAAATATTATTTTTGGCGAAGTCTCTTGCGATGCTCAAAAGTAGAAACAAAGGCTTGATTTTTATATCCAAATAATAGACTATCAAAGGCACACATAAATATCTACAATGCAAGAAAAAACTTTCACAATCATCGATGGTTACGGCTTTCTTTTCAGAGCTTATTACGTTTTGCCTCATTTAGTTACCTCAACCGGTATGCCAATAGGTGGCGTGTATGGCTTTCTAAACATGGTTCTTAAGTACATTACTCACTCGGATTACTTGACCATAGCATTTGACTCTGGCAAAAAAAATTTCAGGCACGATTTATACCCCGAGTACAAAGCAAATAGGGTAACTCCTCCTGAGGACCTGATTCCACAGTTTGCAATACTGAGGGAAGCAGTAGAAGCCTTCAATCTCAGCTATGAAGAGATTGAAGGCTATGAAGCAGATGACATAATTGCAACACTAGCTGCGAAATACGCCAACCACCAAGACTTTAAAACGGTAGTAGTTTCGTCAGATAAAGATTTGTTTCAACTCTTGAATCACAACATTTTAATATTCGACCCTATCAAAAATATATACATAGATGAAAAACAAGTAATAGAAAAATTTGGTGTAAATTCAAACAGGCTTCTTGATTTATTTTCTCTAACTGGAGATGCATCTGATAACATCCCGGGCGTTCCAGGAGTAGGTCCAAAGACTGCAGCTAAATTGCTTGATGAATTTGGTTCCTTGGACAATATTCTGGAAAACATTAGTAGCATTGAGCAAACGAGGGTACGTAATATTCTTACCGAACATAAGGAAAAAGCACTAATTTCACGAAAACTTTTATTACTATGCGAGAAAGTAGATCTTCAGCATGATGTTGCAAAATATGAAGTTCATCCTCCAAATATGGAGAAATTGTTATCCTTTCTAAAGAAGTATGAGTTTAATTCATTGATAAACAAAGTGGAGAAGCTTTTTTCCTATAATAAACCCAGCGCGGAAAAGAAATTAGAATATAGTAGTGAAGAGTTGGAAAAATTTTTGGAGCACTGCAGATATGAAGGCAAAATCGCAATCTATTGCCACTTTGAAAACAATGTACTCAGCAAAACCTCCTTGTCTTGCAGTGAAGATGATATTTTCTACATAGATCAAAACTGCCTACAAGATACACTAATCACAATCAACTCAGTTTTGTTTTTAAATGGGGTGCTTAAAATAATACATGATGTTAGACAGGTCAGAGAAACATTTCCTACAATAGAAAAAGTGCTAGGCTCAGTTGATGATTTGATGACAATGTCATATAGCCTTGACACAGGAAAGCACGACCACAGCATTCCAAACATAATTGCACATAACTTGAGTGAAAATGTAGAGGTTTTCTCAGCAAAAACTTTAATAGCGATCCATGAAAAGCTAACACAAAGATTGTTCCAGGAAAAGCTCTTTACAATTTACGAGCGCTTCGATAAGCCGCTTATGAAAGTGATACTCAGCATGGAAAAAAATGGAATATTACTAAACATTCAAAAACTGCAGGAATTGTCTGATAAATTTCAACAGTTACTCACTGTGCTTGAGAATGATATATATAATTTGGCAGGAGAAAGATTCAATATTGCTTCGCCAAAACAATTAAGTGATGTTTTGTTTAATAAAATGGGGCTTAATAAGAAGAAAAAGTTAAAATCAGGATCGTATAGCACAAACTCTGAAGTACTAGAAGGACTTGAAATGGAAGAAGCTGAAATTGCAAGTAAGATTTTAGATTGGCGACACTTAAGCAAGCTAAAGGGTACCTATACTGATGCGCTAATAAAGCGGGTTGACCCTCTTGATGGTAGAGTACACACGAGCTTCTCAACAACTGCAACAGGTAGGCTTAGCTCCAGTAACCCTAATCTACAGAGTATTCCTATCAGAAGTGAAGAGGGAAGCTTTATCAGGCAAGCATTTATTGCGCCAAAAGGACACAAGATAATTTCTGCCGATTACTCACAGATAGAATTAAGACTCTTGGCACATATTGCAGATGTTGCAGCATTTAAAGAGGCTTTCGCAAATGGACAAGACGTTCACAATATCACCGCAAGGCAAGTTTTTGGAGTGAGAGAAGGTGCAGAGATAGATAAACAGCTAAGGCAAAAGGCAAAATCCATTAATTTTGGTATTATATATGGCATTAGCCCGTTTGGCCTTGCAAGGCGGTTTAAAATTACCGTTGAGGAAGCTGCTGAATACATTGATTATTATTTCTCCTGTTATCCAGAGATAAAGGTCTATATGGAAAAGGAGATGTCCATCGCGAGACAGCACGACTATGTAGAAACTTTGTTTGGTAGAAGATGCTTTGTAGAAGACATAAACAATAAAATCCCTTACCTAAGGCAATTTGCAGAAAGGGCAGCGATAAACGCACCCGTGCAAGGAACTGCTGCTGATATAATAAAAAGTGCAATGATTCGACTTTTTGATCAGTTAAAAGCTGGTAAAATAATTCTCCAAGTTCACGATGAGCTACTAGTCGAAGTAGAGAACGATAAGGTACAAGAAACAGCAAAACTTGTGAAAGACGTAATGGAAAATGCAGTAAAAATTTCTGTACCGCTTGAAGTGGAGGTAAAAATTAGCGAAAACTGGGGCTCAAATTTTCTTAATTATGATTTAAACGCTGCAAATTCCGAGAGTATAAATCATTTGAACTAATATAAAAAATATGCTACAACTAAAACACAGGTAAATGCAAATAGATCATTTATGACAGTTAAAACATCATCTTCACCAGCAAAAAACCAAGAGCTGCCTAGTAAGGTAACTAACGAAGATAAGAAAATTTTTGAAAAAAAGGAACATCAGTTAATCTATCGTGCTTTTCTAGATACTTTAGAAAACCCAGAAAAGCAAACACAACAGGAGATGGAGGAAATAGCAAAGAAACTGCAAGAGAAACTTTCAAAGGAGCAAGAACAAAAATTACTGGGTAATCTGAAGTTATTAAAGGAACGGGTACCTCGACTACAGAATAAAAATGAAAAGAAAATTTTTACTTTTGTACTTGAGAATAGAGGAAAGATATTCAACGATGTTAATCAAAAAATAAAGTCACTAAGTGAAGAAAATTTCCTTCAGTTTTTAATTTCCGTATTTGAGAAAATTAGAGAAAAAAATTTAGCTAGCAAAGAGAATTTAGAGAATAGTAAAATAAAAGAAGTAATTAATGAGTGTATAGATGATATACGCGGTACAGAAGCTAAAGATTCACTTATAAAGCTTGCTGGGTGGCCGTTTGGAATAAAGATAGATCCTAAAAACGTTTCTGGCTCCTTGATGAGTGGGCTAAAAGAAAAAGTACCATTTTTAGGTGGAGGTAAAGAAAAAGATGAGCCACCACTTAGTGATGAAGAAATGGTAACAACGTTCTTACGTAAATCTTTACTTCCTGTTGCTCTTTTTGCTTTTACGGCACTAATCTTTGGCACTGGCCCAATTATGCTAAGTATTGCTGTTGTTGGACTTTTAGTCACTGAAGTAAATGCAGTCAAAAGTCTTTTTTCAAATAACAGGAAAGGTACTTTGTATAACCCTGATGCTGAAAAGGAGAAAGAATGGGGTGGTAAAATTAGTAGTAAAATTAGTGACATTCTAAAAACTCCAGTTAAGGGAGCTGGAAGAGATAATCAACCTGCTTTAGCAGAAGAGCGGCTTACTCAAAAGGGTAAGCTGCCTACTGAGCCTGGGCAACGAGCCAATGGAGCAGAACGAAAACAATCCTTTCAGAAGCAAGAAGACGAGCGACGAAAAGAAGCAGAAAATCAGGCCAATACTCCTAACTTATAACTCGGTTGTATCTGTTCAGCGGAATAGTAAAATGAGATAGACAAGATGCGCTAAAAAGGTAGTCATAGAGCAAAAGTGAGGTAATATGGCAAATCTTTTAGAACTTTGCAAAACTTAAAAATAGAGATAGAAAATTTAAAAGCAGAAAATAAAGCTCTGAAGGTTGAAAACGCTCAATTGAAGGAAAAGCTTGGTTTAAACTCAAAGAATTCATCTCTGCCTAGCTCGAAGGAACTGTACAAGATAAAAAAGAATAAGCCAAAAAGCGAAAGGAATGTTGGCGGCCAGGTGGGGCATAAGGGTAATTATCGCGCTAAAATGGAAGCAGATGAGGTGATAAAAGTAGAGTTGTTATCTGCTTGCGAATGCGGGGGAGAGATTGCAATATGTGAAAAATCCTATATTCATCAAAAAGTTGATCTTCCGGAAATCAAGCCGTATGTAGTGGAATATCAGCTAGTCTCTGTGAAAAAAGTTTATCATGAGAAAATAAGGAAAGATGTAGCAAAAACTGGTAGTTTAACTTAGCTACAAATAGAGAAAC
>NZ_WQMP01000051.1:0-6547 GCF_013366855.1 Wolbachia endosymbiont of Madathamugadia hiepei | reverse complement strand
ATTTGGTAATTTCTCTATTTGTAGCTAAGTTAAACTACCAGTTTTTGCTACATCTTTCCTTATTTTCTCATGATAAACTTTTTTCACAGAGCCTAGGTAAAGAGGTTTGCAATATTTACATGCATAGCACTGGTAAGTACTTTAGGTAAGTGCGCTTAGCCTAGATCTGAGGTGCTGTGGAAAGTTTCGATTTTCGCGTTAGCGCTTGTAGGTGCTTTTACAAAGTGTGGAATCACTTTAAGTCAAAGTTAAGCCTATTTCCAACAAGTTGTTTTCACAAGTGCAGTGTATTTTAGCATTATAGTGCTCCAGTAGTAAGTAGGTCATGTAGATGCTAATATCTTTTGTATTTAGGTTGTTATCTTTTTTCTTGCTTAATTTCTCTACTAATGATTTGCTTAAGGGCTTGTGTTCACTCGAAACTTGCATAGTTAATAGAGTTTTGTCTTTCTCCTGGCTTAATAAAACGGACACCCGTTCAACTTCTGCCACTGCGCTGGCTATGGTTATTACCATACTGGAAATTATTTTGTTTATCTTTTCAATTAAACTTACTTTGCATTTCAAAAAATATGCATCTGTTTCCCACGTGAGTTTTACTTTTTTTTTAGTAGGTAGTTCTCTATATTCAGCTTGGTCCGGTCAAAGCTGCGGTTGTCTGCTGAAGAAGAGTATGCCTGTTTCATAACTTTATGTTTGTGCATTAAATCATCAGAACTTTCCCTAAGCAATGACAATGCTTCCTTCCACGCGACGGCGTCGTTCTTGCCACCTGCTTCAAGCTCTTCTAAAGCAAACATTATCCCATTCATAGAGTTAGCAAAGTCATGAAGTAGTCGTCCTGATAGTAACTCTGTTATCAACAACACGTTTTTGCTCATTAGACAATTGTAAATGATTTAGGTTACCCTATATTGGTAGACATATGATAGTCAATTGAGAGAAAGTTTCGTTGTACTTTTTGTGCCAGGTTATTAATATAGTATTAATAATCGTAGAATTTGTGTAAAGATTATGAGCACTTATGCTAAATCAGGAGTAGACCTTAAGCTGTATAATAAGCTAATAAAAGAGGTCAACCTTATAGTTGGAAAAACTAAAAAAAAGGAAGAGGTTCTTAGCAAAGAAGGTTCATTTTCTGCGCTATTCGATTTCGCTGCGCTGAGTAAAAAATATGACCATCCAGTACTCGTTTCTTCAACTGACGGGGTAGGTACAAAGCTGTTGATAGCTCAAGAAGTAAACAAACATGATACTATAGGCATAGATCTAGTTGCAATGTGTGTGAATGACTTGCTTGCGCAAGGAGCAACACCTTTATTTTTCCTCGACTATTTCGCAACAGGTACTTTAAGTAAAGATGTTCTATTGTCTGTAGTTCAGGGTATTGCAGAAGGATGTAAACAGGTCAATATGGCATTAGTTGGTGGAGAAACCGCAGAAATGCCTGGAATGTATAGTAATAATCACTATGACCTTGCAGGATTTGTAGTTGGGGTGGTCGATAAAAGTAAGATCCTTCCAAAATGTAACACTATGAGGGAAGGCGACTGTATAGTTGGCTTAGAGTCGAGTGGAATTCACTCAAATGGGTTTTCTTTGATACGCCATGTTTTTAAAGATTTAGGCATAAGTTATAATGACTTATCTCCGTGGAATAATAAAACCTGGAGTGAGATGCTACTTGAACCAACAAAAATATACGTTGATTCTTTATTGCCTGTTATGTCAAGGGTAAAAGGTATTGCACACATCACAGGCGGTGGCTTGGTAGATAATATTCCACGGATTCTTCCAGAAGATTTGTTTGCAGACATAGACATCGGTTCTTGGGAATGGCCAGATATATTTTTGTGGCTGATAAAAGAGGGTAAAGTGGAGAAGAGGGAAATGTTGAGGACATTCAATTGTGGTATTGGTATGGTATTGATCGTAGATCCTGAGAATATGCAAAGTGTAAACAATCATTTCCAAAAACGTGGAGAAAAAATTGAAATTATTGGAAAGCTTCATGAGAAATATAAACCACCACTTGATGAAGTAGTGCCTTAGTTAAACTAACTTTACTGACAATCTTTCTGCAACTTCTAAATATGCTTCCTTTAGGTTTCCTAAACTTAAACGGAAGACATCTTTATCTAGTTTTTTGTGAGTACTGTTATTCCATAACCTGCAATTGTCAGGGCTGATCTCATCAGCTAGGATGATCTTTGTTTTATCGCTCATTAACCTGCCAAATTCCAATTTGAGGTCGACTAAATCTATTCCTGCATTTGAAAATAAGTCAATTAGAACTATATTGATTTTTAAGGTTGTAGTTTTAACCTCTTCCATTTCTTCACGAGATAGCCAGCCAAAATATAGCACGTGGTTTTCATTTACCATTGGATCAGCCAAATTGTCATCTTTATAGAAAAATTCGATTATAGGAGATATAAGCTTCTCGCCTTCTTTTACATTAAAACGTTTACAAAAACTACCGGCTGCGATATTTCTCACTACTATTTCAAGAGGTATAATCTTTAGTTTTTTAACTAGCTGCTCTCTTTCATTCAGAGTTTTTATAAAGTGTGTGCCAATTCCTGCTTTCTCAAGCTTTTCCATGATAAAAGCGCTAATGAAGTTGTTGATTATTCCCTTACCCTCAATAACTTCATATTTTTCTTTATTAAAGGCTGTTACATCGTCTTTAAAGTGCTGTATGACAGTTAACGGATCTTTAGCTTCAATAATAGATTTCGCTTTACCTTCGTATATTATTTTGCCTGGAAGCATATTTGATTTAACTATATATTGTAGATATTACATCAATTTACTGCCTAAGTTTACTATAAATTTGCAAAGATGTTCAATGTTACAATATTAACTATATTCCCAGAGATGTTTCCTGGATTTTTAAACTATTCCCTTGCTGGAAGAGCGTTAGAGAAGAAAACATGGGATCTTGAAGTGGTAAATATTCGTTCCTTTGCTAAGGATAAACACTCAACGGTGGACGATGTTCCATATGGAGGCGGAGCAGGAATGGTTATGCGCCCTGATGTTACTGGTGATGCAATTGATAGTGTGCGCACTGCTCATACGGATACTAAATTTATTTATATGACTCCGTCTGGCACGAGATTTAATCAAAGCATTGCAAAAGAATTGATAGAATTCTCTCATATAATAATATTATGTGGTCGATTTGAGGGTATTGACCAAAGAGTGGTTGATGAGTATACTCCTTATGAGTTAAGTGTTGGAGATTATGTACTTTCAGGAGGCGAGCCGGCTGCGATGGTAGTTCTTGATGCATGTGTTAGGCTTCTTCCTGGTGTAGTAAGTAATTCTGATAGTATTACTGAGGAAAGTTTTAGTTATGGTGGTGGTATGCTTGAGTACCCTCAATATACTAAACCTAAGCAGTGGAGAGAACATGAAGTGCCTGAGGTTCTGTTATCTGGTAATCACAAAAAAATAAGTGATTGGAGACGGAAACAGTCTCAAGCTATAACAAAAAGGCGTAGACCTGAATTATTAGATGGAGATATAAATGACAAATTTACTTGAAAAGTTCAATAAGCAGCAAATGCAAGTGTTAGCTAAAGAATTGCCAGAGTTTCGTCCTGGTGATGATTTGAAGATCACTTTTAAAGTGGTTGACGGTGCAAGCGAACGTATGCAAATATTTGAAGGTGTATGTATATCAAAAAGAAATCGTGGGCTACATTCTTCTTTTGCGGTTAGAAAAGTGAGTCATGGAGAAAGTATAATATCACAGTTTTTTGTTTATTCTCCTGCGTTAGTTTCAGTGCAAGTGACAAGAAGGGGGAAAGTTCGTAGAGCAAAATTATACTACTTATGTAAGCTATTTGGAAAAGCTGCAAGAATAAAAGAGCGCACTACTTACAAAAGCGGTAAGTCTAAGTAGCTTTGATGAAAAACGGTGTTGCTTCAGTTCTTGATGCGCTGGGGCAATAGGAAGAGACTAAAAATAGATGAGCATAAAGACAAAATTCCTTAAATTACTTCAGTCCAGGCGCGTACATGCTCGCATAAGAAGAAAAAATAAAAGAGATAGAACATTATATTTCTGTTCTTTCATAACATTAGTTATTTCGCTTGGTTGTCCTATATGCATATTGTTGAGCATATTAATTAACTCTTATAGCGCCTTAACAATAACGAAGATTTTGTTACCAGTTGAGATAACTGCTGATTTTGCTTTGGCAGATAATCCTGCTGATTTACGATATAAGTCCATTGACTTACTTAATGATTCTCTACGTAAAGTGTTTAAAGGGACCAATTTCAGGAGTAATGACGAGATTTTAAGTCGTAATTCTTACAAGGAGCTAGAGAATTTTTTTCGTAGGAAAGTGAAGCACAGTGGTGAGTATGAAATCTGGTTTACTGCATCAAGTATAGTCAATTCAATAAACAAAGATAGATATTTCAATAGTCATTATGCTGAACTGCTTAGTTGGCTAAAAGAAAAAGGGAGGGTGAAAAAGTTCTTTAATAAGTCTTTATTTCTTAAATCTGATTCTCGTGAGCCTGAGAATGCAGGAATTTTAGGAGCATTCGTCGGCTCATTAATGACGATTATGGTATGTCTAGCTTTGGCGTTACCAATAGGAATTATGTCAGGCATCTATCTTCACGAATTTATGCCCAGGAACAGTATAATAACTAGCATTGTAGAGGTTAGTATAAATAATCTTGCTGCAGTGCCTTCGATAATATTTGGTGTAGTAGGTTTAACTCTCTATCTTGGTATATTTGGTTTACCTCGTTCTTCGCCACTTGTTGGTGGAATGACTCTTTCATTTATGATGTTACCTAATATTATAATTACGACAAAAAATGCCTTTGCGAACGTTCCTATTACAATAAAAGATGCAGCTTTTGCCCTTGGAGCGCCTCACATCAAAGTAATATTGGATCACTCTCTACCGATTGCATTACCGAGAATAATACATGGTGCTGTGCTTGCAGTTGCAAGAGTTTTAGGTGAGTCCTCTCCTTTACTTATGATAGGTATGGTAGCATTTATAGCTGACACACCCACATCCTTTTTCGACCCGGCAACTGTTTTGCCTGTACAAATATACATATGGTCAAGTAGTCCTGAGATTGCATTTGTTGAGCTTGCTGCCATTGCAATTATAGCTTTGTTGATAATGTTATTTACTCTGAATTTAGTAGCAAATTTTGTAAAAAGAAAATTCGAGTTTTTTAATTTTTAATTCATGAAAATTATTGTTTTATCTGGTTATGGCTTGAACTGTGAGAAGGAAACTGCATTTGCATTTATAGAATGTAGTAGAAAACTTGGTATCAACAATGTAGAAGTGAAGATCGTTCATATTAATGAGATCATAGGCAATCCAGGTGAGCTAAAATCAAGTAATATACTAGCAATTCCAGGAGGTTTTTCCTACGGTGATGACACTGGTGCCGGTAATGCGTTTGCTTTGCGCATTAGAAACAATTTGTTGGATGAGTTTCAAGATTTTTTATCTCAGGATAAGCTTGTTATAGGAATATGTAATGGTTGTCAGGTATTAGTAAAGTTAATTCCAGAATTCTCTAACCTGGCTTTAATACGCAATGATGTAGGTAATTATCAATGCCGTTGGATTAGAGTGAAAGTTACCTCACAAAGTAATTCTGTTTGGCTACAGGACCTAAATGAGCTGTATCTTCCTATTGCTCATGGAGAAGGCAAGTTTTTTATGGATCAGAGTGTTTTGGATCAATTGATTGAAAACAATTCCGTTGCACTGCGTTACGTTGATGAAGAAGGTAACTACGCCAACTTGCAGTTTCCTTGCAATCCAAACGGATCTACGTACGATCTGGCAGCCTTATCAGATAAAAGTGGTAGAGTACTGGCTTTAATGCCTCATCCGGAGAGAGGAATATTTTTCACTCAGCAGGACAACTGGCCGCTTGAAAAGGAGAAATGCAAGCGCTTAGGTGCCGCTATGCCAAAATATGGCGATGGAATGCTTATATTTGAAAATGCACTGAAGTATTTTGCGCAAGCGTTGTAACATGACGCAATGTTACATAGTAAACGGTGTTACCCAACAGAAACAAAAAAACTGCTTGACAACCTTCGCCAACCCTGTTATTATGAGACTGAAGCTATTATTTATCTTCAGTCTGTGCAGATAAAACGACAAAAAACTCAATGTACTTGGCGTCTTATGTTTAATTTTTTGCGCTATGTGCACCTCATGTCTTTGTAAACTTTTAAGGTTTTTACCTAATATAAGCTAAAATGCGCTTGTTAAAGCATTTAAGACAGTAAAAAACGCCAATTTAAAAGATAGATAGTGAATAACTAGCTAACGGGGTTTCTTTTACCTTTTGTCTATTTAGTAAATTTCTTAACGTTTAAATTTAGATCAGTTGCGGTTTAAAAGCAGCTAGTCTCTGTGAACAAAATTTTAGAGAAGCCATATGAACGCTAACTATGGATTAGCCGATAAAGAAAGAGCTGGAAATAGAGGGCTTTTTGGGTTGCATGGAATATGAAATAAGCGTAGAAAAGATG
>NZ_WQMP01000050.1:0-6594 GCF_013366855.1 Wolbachia endosymbiont of Madathamugadia hiepei | reverse complement strand
CATCTTTTCTACGCTTATTTCATATTCTTTACAACGCAAAAAACCTTCCATTTCCAACTCTTTCTTCCTCGGCTAATCCATAGTTAGCGTTTGAGGAGCTAATTCAGAGCAAAATTGAAGCAAAAACTAAAGATTTAGTTACTGAAGAAGCACTAAAAACTGCGCTGAAAGCAAAAGCTGACAAGAAGTATGTTGATGATCAACTAGCTGAAAAAGCTGATGCATCTGCACTAGAGGCAAAAGCTAACGAGAGGTATGTTGACACTGAATTAGCTAAAAAAGCTGACAAGACTGAAGTTGTACCAACAGTACTCAAACTGTCTGAAACAGATTCTTGGCTTATAAGAGCAAGTAACTTGACCTGTTAGAAGAGGTAGATTTTCTACCTCTTTCTCTATATTCAAGCATATAAAAGCTACTATAATCTATCCCAAACCTCGACTATATCCTCATCAAAGTCTATTACTTCTGCTTTTTTAAATCGGTAGCAATTGCTGACGGATTGAATTCCTAAATCTCCTACAAAAGGAATGGCATCATTGCCTAGAATTTTACCGCTGCGGCAGATTATCAGCCTGTCGATTAAATTATGCTTCAGTAGCTCTGTGATCAGCGTTCCTCCACCTTCAACTAATAACCTTGTTATGCCAACCTCTGAAACAAGTTTTGATGCCGTGTCTTTCAGGCAGACTTTGCCTGTACTGTTTGAATTAACTACTAGATAATCAGTGTTTTTTATTTTTCTCTCCACCTCTTTATTTGTGATCACCCAAGTTGTTACTTTACCTGCAGTCCTTGCAATATTGTGCTCTTCTTTCAATTTTCCCTGGCTATCTATAATTAGTCTTATGGGTGACCTATCTTCAAGTTGTGGTAATCTGCAAGTCAAAAGTGGATTGTCATTAATGAGGGTATTGCTGCCAATCATAATTGCATCATATTTTGCTCTAAGCTCATGTACCCAATTTCTTGTGTTTTCGCTTGTTATCCATTTGCTATCACCTGTAAATGTTGCGATTTTTCCATCAAGAGTTGTTGCGACTTTGCAAGCTGTAAATGGTCTGTGTAATTTCCGAGTGGTGAAGAAGCCGATATTCAATTTTTCTGCCTCCTCTTGCATAATTCCTTGTTTCACTTCAATTCCTGCTTCCTCTAGGGCTTTAATGCCTCCACCTAAAACTCTTGTGTCGGGATCAATTGTTGCAATTACTACCCTTTTTATTCCAGCTCTTGTGATTTCCGCGGTGCAAGGTTCTGTAACTCCAAAATGGCAACATGGCTCAAGAGTGACGTACATAGTTGCGCTGTGAGTTGAATCTTTAGCACTTTGCAAAGCAACTACTTCTGCATGTGGGCGCCCGCCGATTCCTGTATGGCCCTCACCAACTACCACACCATCTTTTGCAATGACACACCCAACAGCAGGATTTGGTGCAACACTTCCGAGGGTTTTTTCAGCAAGCTTTAGTGCAATTGACATGAAATGATCGTCGGTCATTAGAAAGAAGTCATTTCGTATGAGGTATCAAAGATTCTTCTATGCTCGTGTACGGCAAATCTGTCTGTCATACCTGAGATGTAGTCGCATATTACTACTGAACGCTCGAATTCATAGGCGAGCTTGTTCCACTCTGTGGGCAATAATCCTGGGTTTTCATAAAAACATTGAAAGAGCTCCTGTACCATACGTTTTGCTTTGTTCATCGTTCTGTTCAGTCTATAGCTCCTATATATTTTTTCCATGTTGAATTTTTTCATTTCTTTTGTAGCATTTGCAACTTCTGGTGAAAATGTAACTAGCATCTTATTTAAACTTCTTACGTCCTCTACACTTTTTATTTTATAATCTTCAATATTTTTTTTAGTCTGAGAAACAACATCAGTTATCATAATTCCTATAGTTCTACTCAGTGATTCATGTATGAGCTTACACTTAGGCAATTTTGAATATCTACTCTTTACGTCTTTAAACGTTTCTCCAATTAAACGAATATCAAGTAAGTCTTCTACAGTCACCAAATTTGCCCTGAGTGCATCGTCAAGATCATGAACACCGTATGCAATATCATCAGCAATTGAGGCAACTTGTGCTTCAACGCTTGAGAATTCTTCAAGTTTTAGGTCATATTTTTCATTATATTCTAGCAATAGTTGATTATTTGTGTGGAATACTGCATTCCGACCAAGTAAGGGACCGTTATGCTTTGCAACGCCTTCAATAACTTCCCAACTTAGATTCATACCGTCAAAGTCAGCATGTTTTTGCTCAAGATAAGTTAAAATCCTTATAGCCTGAACGTTATGGTCAAATTCATACTTCTCGCTATCAAGATTCAAATCTTGAACTGATTTCTTTAGAGCATCCTCTCCTGTGTGACCAAACGGAGGATGACCTAGGTCATGTGCAAGCGCTATGCATTCAGTAATATCCTCATATAAACCGAGTCTACGTGCAATAGATCTTGCAATTTGTGCAACTTCGAGGCTATGAGTAAGCCGAGTGCGATAGTAGTCGTGCTCATAATTGATAAAAACTTGTGTTTTGTATTCCAATTTTCTAAACGCATTAGAGTGAATGATGCGATCCCTATCACGCTGAAAACAACTGCGGTTTTCATCTTCTGGCTCTTTAAAATATCTTCCTCTTGTTTTACTTGGGAAACATGCATAACTTAATAGAAAATTATTGTTTGACATGTAAAATTTCTACTATAATAAATTATCAATAATAAACGGTAGTGACTATGTCAACAGATTACAATATTAACTTGACTGACAATGCGTTAAAGAAAATTCACTCCCTTGTAGAGCAGGAAGAGGACAAAAGTTCTGTTTTGCGAGTTGCAGTTTCAGGTGGCGGATGTTCTGGCTTCAAGTATAATTTTCTTATAGATCGAATAAATAAAAGTCTATCTTTGAGTGATGACGACGATGATGATTACGATGATGAATTTGATGATGACGATTATGAAGAAAGCGAGGATTATAGAGGCCACTCTAGCTTTAGCGGGAAAAGCAGAGATATAGTAATTAACGACGAAAACGGAAACCCTGTATTAATGGTTGATAATTGTTCAGCGAAATTTTTAAATAACTCAGTTATAGATTACACTGAAGATCTAAGTGGTTCTGGGTTTCAAATAAAAAATGCTCTTGCTAAGTCTCAATGTGGGTGTGGTAACAGCTTCTCAATTTAATTATGCCTCCTAGGCCTTTTCAACATGGGTGGTGATGTAGCACTAGAGCTAACTTCTATAGATAAGAGCTTCAAAGAAGCTCCTGCTGTTATAAAAGATATAAATCTAAGGGTCGCGAAAGGACAAGTAGTTGCATTGATTGGCAGTTCAGGATCAGGAAAAACAACTATATTGCAAATTGCAGGTTTATTGAATAAGCCAACTTCAGGTATAGTAACGATAGATGGAGTGAATTGTACACAAGCCAGCAATAAACATAAAACTCATATAAGAAGAAGTTTTCTGAGCTTTGTTTATCAATTTCACTATTTGTTACAGGAGTTACCGGTATTGGAAAATGTTATGCTTCCTCAGCTCATTGCAGGAAGAAGCAAAACTGAGGCAATAAAAAATGTGCAGATAATGTTGGAAAAATTCGGTCTGGAAGACAAAGCAAGTAGTATGATATCTGAAATTTCTGGCGGAGAGAGGCAAAGAGTTGCAATTGCAAGAAGCGTTGTAAATTCCCCAAGACTTTTACTTGCAGATGAACCAACGGGAAATTTAGATCTAACAAATTCTTTGAATGTGTTTTTGCTATTATATTCATATGTAAAGGAAAATAATAGCTCTATGCTTATAGTAACACACAATCACCTCCTTGCAGAAAAGGCAGACTGTATTTTACAGTTAAAGGATAGATCACTGGTAAAATTGTGAATGGATGTAGTATAGAACTAGAATCTATTGAGCTACTATCTTGTACTTACCTAACCAATGGTCATTAACAGGGTATAGTCTGCACGAAGTACTTTCATTACCTTTTATACACGGGCTTTTTAACTTGCGTGACTTGCTTAGAAGGCACCCTGATAGCATAGACGCAATTAAAACAAGAAATAATAACTTCCTAAACATAACAAAACCTTTTTGTTTATATTACTACACTCATTTTTCTTGTTTGTAAAGATTAAGCGTACTCTCTTATTTTCACCTCTTTTTTGGTCTTTTGAGAAGAAATAGCTGCACTGTTCAAGCGCAGTTTTATATAGTCGTCTATGATTTGAACTACCTCCTCTTCTTTATCTCTCAAGAAGTGATTAGTATCGTCTATAATGTGGTATTCCATATGGCCACTTTTTACTGAGTTCATCAGCCTTTTTGCTAGTTCTGTTACATCGCTTTCTTCTGAGATTGTATCATTACTGCTTTGTATTATAAGCCCAGGAACCGGACAGGGAGAGAAAAAAGAGAAGTCGTACTTTGTTGCCGGAGGAGAAAGGGCAACAAAACCTACTACCTCAGGGCGGCGCATTGTCAATTGCATAGCTACCCATGCTCCGAAAGAAAAACCAACTATCCAAATTGGAACGTTACTAGGATTATGTTCTTGGAGCCAATCGATAGCTACTGCAGCATCAGTTAATTCCCCTATACCCTTATCGAAAGTTCCGGTGGACTTTCCCACACCACGGAAGTTGATTTTCAATGCAGAAAAGTTGTTGCTGATAAAAGATGCGTATATATTATGTATTATTTTACTATTCATATTGCCACCATATTGGGGGTGGTGGTGTAAAATTAGCACAACTGGCGCGTTAGCTTCCCTACTTTGGTGATACTCACCTTCTATTTTTTTTGCTGCATTATTCAAAAAAACTTCTACCACGGTAGCTCCTAATAAAAACCTGCTTGACAGATATTAACTAATGTAAATCGTGTATATATTAATTATGTATTAATTTTACTGTTTTTGCAACAAGCTTTTTATCATGTTAAGCTAATATATATGACTGTTATAGCGAGTAGTAAAGAGTTTTCCTAATTAAATGACAGATAAATCTTCAAGTCCCTTTTCTTTAGGTGGTGATTACGTATATGCTGACTATAATGCAACTTCCCCAATTATTGACAGTGTAAAGAAGAGTATACTTGAGGTCTTATCAAAACAAATTCTGAATCCTTCATCATTACATAGAAAGGGACAAGAGGCGAGAAAGATTCTCCAGGATGCAAGAGATAATGTTCGTGGGATTATTGGCGCTTTAGGTGGTAAAGAAGTAGTTTTTACGTCTGGTGCGACTGAAGCAAATAATCTTGTTATGAGAGGGATAGCGGGCTATCGATATGTAATTTCAGCTATAGAGCACCCTTCAATTTTCAATTCTGCGTATAATCCACATATAATACCCGTTAATCAAGAAGGTGTTGTTGATCTTTTAGAGCTGGAAAAGATTCTGAGCAAACTTGAGAGGGATAGAGTAATAGTTTCAGTGATGATGGCTAATAACGAAACTGGGGTTATTCAGCCTGTTAAGGAAATAGCTGAAATAGCACATAAGTTTGGAGCAATCTGTCACACCGATGCTGCTCAAAGCGTTGGAAAAATTGAAGTTAATATGGAAGATTTAGGGGTGGATTTACTCACTTTATCTGCTCATAAATTTGGCGGTATAGCGGGTAGTGGAGTTTTAATATTCGACAAAAAGCTTGTAATAGAGCCTATTGTAGTAGGTGGTGGGCAAGAGAAAGGATTACGAGGTGGTACGGAAAATATTGTTGCAATTGCAGGTCTTTCTGCTGCATTGGGAGATATCCTAGATCTTCTATCAAAAATGGATGAAGTAAAGAAGCTACGCGATCAATTGGAGTGTGAGCTGTTAAACCTTGCCAGCGGTATCAAAATCTTCGGTAAAAGCTCCAAAAGGTTACCAAATACAAGTCTCATTTATATGCCGAAAGTAATGAATGACGTGCAGCTCATGCATTTTGACTTAAATAACATTGCAGTTAGCAATGGCTCTGCATGCTCTTCTGGAAAAGTTGAACCTTCCCATGTTTTGCTTGCAATGGGGGCAACAAAAGAGCAAGCAGAATGTTCGATTAGAATCAGTATAGGTCCAAAAACTAAACCACGAGACGTAGAAAAAATAGTGGATTGTTGGTATAATATCTATAAGAAGAACATTTTGATATAGATAAGATATCAAAAAAAACTACTTGGTTTGGTAGAGACTTGCAATCTTGAAACCATCGATTAGGTCTCATCGCTACAGTCCCCCTATCAGAACTGTGCATGCGAATTTCCCTCACACGGCTCCACAATATAGTGTTTACAATATTTGCTTCTGTGCATATAAGGAAACATATATTCTTGGCTTCGGTGTACCAATTCCCATCACACAGGGAGAGGATATACCACACGCTATTCTTTTTTTCTCGTTTGGTAAATTTCTTAAACATTAAAGCAATTTATGAACGAACATTTATTCTTGCAACAAATGTTCCCATTCCAGCGCTTGACGCATAGCTGTACGAACATTGCGCTACTAGTCTCTGTGAACAAAATTTTAGAGAAGCCATATGAGAGAACCAACGAAGTTTAAAAAACCCATAAAAACCTCAGCAGTCTTGTCAA
>NZ_WQMP01000049.1:0-6738 GCF_013366855.1 Wolbachia endosymbiont of Madathamugadia hiepei | reverse complement strand
AAGCTGAAACGCGCTTATAAGTCGTTTAAGACAGTATAGAACGTCAAATAGACAAGGGAGAATTTGAATACTAGCTGCCCTAGGGTTTTTTGTCATTAACCTGCACAGATTGTGAAGATAAACAAATAGCTTCAGTATCATTATAAGAGTAACGGCGAAGGTTGTCAAGTAGTTTTTTTGTTTCTGTCGAATCCAATACGCTGTTAAAAGCTATATGGTATGCAAACATCAAGCATTACTCTTTGTTTTCTTCTTCTCAGTATATCTGCAAACTAAAATGGACAATTCGTATAAAATCAACATTGGTACAGCAAGCCCTACTTGGCTCAATACATCCGGTGGAGTTAAGATTGCAGCAATAATAAAAATCACCACTATCGCAATTCTGCGCTTGTTCGACAAGCTTTGCGCGGTAAGCAGCCCAACTCTGACCATTAACGTGAGTATGACTGGAATTTGAAATGCAGTACCAAACGCAAACATGAATTGGAGAACAAGGTCTAAATATTCACTGACTGATGGCATAAACTCTATTGGTATACCGAAAGATTTGCCGCTATGTTCGAAAGCTATAAAAAACTTCCAGGCTAAAGGAAATATGTAGTAATAAACCACCGCGGCTCCCGTTATAAACAAAACTGGCGTTGCAATCAAGTATGGCAACAGCACTGCCCTTTCGCTTTTGTATAAGCCAGGTGCTAAAAACATATAAAATTGCCATGCAAACACGGGAAAAGAAAACAAAAACGCGCTCATTATTGCAACTCTGAGGTATACAAAAAACGCCTCTGTTAAGTCTGTATAGATTAGAGAAAAATCAACGCTATCTTTTGTAATTTCTATTAAAGGTGCAAGTAAAAAACGGTATATGCTTTCTTTAAAGTAGTAGCAAAAACCAAAAGCAATGCAAAAAAATAGAAAGCAAAAAATAACCCTTCTCCTGAGTTCTGTAAAGTGCTCATAAAATGAAGCATATTTGTTTGGGTTCTTATTCATACTCTATTATAGCACAATAATGCTATGTCTAACATTCTTAGCGAAAAAGCCCATTCATTATCGTACCACGCTGCAACTCTACAAATATCACCTGCAACGTATGTACCGGCTAGATCTACAATCGCACTATAGGGGTTATGAACAAAGTCTATTGAAACTAAAGGTTCCTTGCACACAGAAAGCACATCGTTTGTTGAATTCTCAAATATTTCATTTATTTCTTCAGCTATTGCTCTCTTATCGGTTGTAAATTTAAAATCAACCAGAGAAACATTGCTAACTGGAACCCTGATGGCAGTGCCATCTAGCTTTCCTTTTAACTTAGGAATGACAGAACCAATTGTTTTTGCAGCTCCAGTTGTTGTTGGTATCATAGATAAACCACAAGCCCTTGCTCTGCGTAAGTCCCTGTGATTACCGTCGATAATATTTTGATCATTCGTATAGGCATGTATAGTAGTCATGAAGCCGCTTTTTATACCTAAATTGGAGTGTAAAACCTGCACAACCGGAGCCAGGCAATTTGTAGTACAAGAACCAGCTGATATCACTTTGTGCTCTTTTTTGAGCATATCGTTATTCACACCATAAACTATAGTTACATCGGCATCTGAAACTGGAGCAGAGACAATTATTTTTGTCGCATTATGCCTTGTTGCTTCCGCATACCTGTTAAATGCACCTGTGCATTCAAGCACTACATCAACATTCCAAGGGATATTTTCAGGGTTCCGTTCTCTATATAGAGAAAATTTTCTGCCATTTATAGAAATCCAACTTTCAGATTCGTTACAATCAACATCACCACTGAATTTACCATGAACGGAATCATATTTTACTAGATGTGCATGCTGCTCAGCACTGAGTGACCCGTTCACTGCCACAACTTCTATCTGCTTATTATATTTTTCTATTTCGAAAATAGCACGCAATACGCTTCTGCCTATTCTGCCAAGACCGTTAACCCCTACACGAATTTTCATTTCTTCATTCAAAAAGTCTAATTATAGAGGATAAAGAACAAGAATTAAAAGATTTACATATAAAATTACCTAAACTCATTTCCTAATCCATAGTTAGAGTTATTAAATAACTTGACTTTACATGTTATCTTAATTATAATTTGATTTTTTAGCGAGGTATATCACGAATGAAATAGATTTTATCAACATTAATCAACCTCTAAACCTAGAACAGGAATTAGGCAACGGGTACATCAAATTAACAGATCGTTCCTTTAACGAAGGCACTGGCCATTATCACATGGAAAGCGAAAACTAGATGAAAGCTATCATACGATAGGAAACTTCACTATTGATACTTACATTTATAACTTCCATATAGATGACCAAAATATGAATACTAAACTCTACATGGAGATGGATTTAAAAGGTGATATGAGGAAGATAAATTCGCTACGCAAGGATATATAAAATTATAACAGCTTCTACATCATTGCTTGCGATGTAGAAGTATTCCACTACAACAAACTTTAAAAGCACTACATTTTATATTATAATAGCTTTTTTGTTTCTCTTTAGATCAATGAAATTCACATTACCTTGGTTGCTGGAGCACTTAGAAACCAATGCTAGTTTAGAAGAAATTACCGATAAGTTAACCCATATAGGACTGGAAGTAGAAGATGTGATCGACAATGCCAAGGTGGCTGGATTTGTTGTTGCAAAAGTATTAGAAGTTGCACCTCATCCAAACGCTGATAAATTAAAACTATGTAAAGTAGACGATGGAAGTAAAGTTCTGCAGATAGTTTGCGGAGCAAATAACGTCAGAGTAGGCATGAAAACTGTACTTGCATCTCTTGGTAACACATTGCCAGAAAGTGATTTTACAATTAAGCCTGTAAAAATACGAGGAGTGCTAAGTGAAGGAATACTCTGCTCTGCTTCTGAACTCGCGCTGGTACAAGAAGAAAGTGAAGGAATAATTGAGCTTTCTGATGATTATAAAGTAGGAGATAAATTTTTCAATTGCGATCCTGTAATTGATATAAACGTTACTCCAAACCGTGGAGATTGCCTAGGCGTTTACGGAATAGCGCGTGATTTGGCAGCAACTGGAGTTGGAACGTTAAAGACTTTAAGCATTCCACAACTTATTTGCTCTATAAGTTCACCGATCAACGTTAAAGTCACCGACGGGGAGAGCTTTATTAGTGGCATATACATTGCCAATGTAAAAAATAAAGAGAGCCCAAAATGGCTAAAAGATAGACTGCAATCGATAGGAATGTGCTGCATTTCTGCAATAGTTGATGTTACTAATTATATTATGATATCTTTTGGCCGCCCAATGCACGCATATGATGCAAAAAAGATAGAGGGAAAGCTTGTAGTACGCAAAGCAAATAGCGGAGAAAAATTCACTGGTTTAAACGATAAAGAATACTTATTAAACAAAGACATAAGCGTTATTTCTGATAATAAAAATATTCATGCAATTGCTGGAATTATAGGTGGCAAGTGTAGCGAGTGTACGCTTGAAACTACTGGTATCTTTTTAGAGTCTGCTTGGTTTGACCCTATCTCTACTACTAAATCTTCAAGGCAGCTCGGCATCCCCACAGATTCAAGCTACAGATTTGCACGTTCAGTCGACCCTGGATTTACCCTTGATGGACTAAGTCTTGCGACTCAGATGATCTTAGAGTTATGTGGTGGAGAAGCTTCAAGCGTGGTTTCTGCTGGCAGTTTGGATAGGGCTGACACCAAAGTGAACTTCAACTATCAAAACATAAACAAGTTTGGAAGTGTATCTGCATCACCTAACGAGACATTCGATATTTTAACAAAACTAGGGTTCAGCATTGATAAAAAAACTGAAAATAATTGGGATGTACAAGTACCAAGCTGGAGACCAGACGTAACCATATCGGCTGACCTAGTTGAAGAGGTAGTGAGAATATATGGCTATGATAAAATAAAGGAAGAGCCACTAACAGGAAATATTGAGACAGAAACCAGTGCTCAAGATGATTTGCGCATTTTAATGACAAGTAGAGGATTTCATGAAGTATTCACTTGGTCTTTTATGAGTGAATCAACAGCTGAAAAATTTGCTTACTCAAATAAGTTATTTATCATCGATAATCCATTTAATAACAACTTCAATATAATGAGACCAAGCATCATACCAAATTTATTGCAAGTCATCGCAGATAATATTGCCCATGGAACGTCTGACCTTGCAGTTTTTGAAATTGGACCAGTGTACGACAGCCTCAATCAGCCTAAGTATGTTTTAAGTGGAATTAGGTCAGGAAATAACTTGCCAAGAAACCATTATAATACCGACAGGAAAATAGATGTTTTTGACGCAAAGGCTGACCTTATAACAGCTTTGGAATTCTTTAATGTCAATTGTGATAATTTAACGATAGAGAGAGCAGAAAAAGAATATTACCACCCAGGGAAATCAGGTACCTTATCTTTTAGAAGTAAAATAGTTGGTCATTTTGGGGAACTGCATCCAAGCATACTGGATTTTTTTGGTATCAAGCAAAAAGTTGTAGGCTTTGAGTTGATATTAGAAGATATCGGAAATTTACCTGTAAGTAGAAAAAAATTTATCGATTATAAATATCAAAGTGTAAAACGCGACTTTGCGTTTATTGTAAATAAAGATGTAGCAGCAGGTAATATAATCAATATGGTGAAAAAAAGTTCAGAGCTCATCACGGAGGTTTTAGTGTTTGATGTATACCATGGAGATAGTATGGAACCGAACAAGATGTCCATAGCATTATCAGTTACTTTCTGCTCTCCAACTCACACTTTAACTGAAGAAGAAATCCAAAAAGAATCAAGTGCTATAGTTAACTTAGTACGTGAAAATACCAGAGGGATTTTGAGGTATAGCTAATTTTAACTTTGCAGCTATGAGCATCGCTAATAAAAGTTACTATATTTCATATAGTTATTCTACATATTAACAACTTTTTTTATTGAAAAATTCAGAAAGATATTGTAGAATTATTATAGTAATAGACTCCGGTAAAACTTATGGTAGATTCAAGATTTAGTATAACTTTCAACAATGAAATTTCAGAGTGTCTTGCTGGACTAGCTAAAATAAGAAACAAGTCCATTAGAGAACTAACAGAAGAGCTAATACAAGAAGCGATTGAAAATGAGGAAGATAAAATACTAATCGAACGCGCTGCTGAACTTAATGTTCCAGGTGCAGAAACAGTTGATCTAAAAGACGTCAAGTGGGACTAAAGCGCTATACGATTAAGTTCCTAAAAAATGTTAGTAAAAGGGATTTACCGATTTTTCCAAAGACAATAAAGTCAAGAGTTGAAGAAATAATAAAAGAGCGTCTTACAGTCAATCCAATTAATCTTGGTGAATTGTTGCGTTATAAATTCAAAGGACACAGAAGACTAAGAACCGGTGATTATCGTATTATATATCATGTAAATACCGTGAAATATGAAGTAACCATTGTTTCAATAAAACACAGAAAAGACATTTACGAGTAAGTACATCCAAAACTTTAAATATATTTTTATACAGCCCCTTCTCCTGATCCATTCCCTACTTAGGCGGCTTTGCTCAGCTCAAAAAATTGAGACTTTTTGGACCTTATATACTATTTAGATTAGCACAGTTTTTTTGAGTATCCTTCTTAACAAAAAAAATAGCCAGCAAATTCAATCATTTATAGTAAGTAATTATAGCTTTTCTTAAAATGCAAAATTTGCTTGATTTTATATTAAACACTGGTATAATTTAGCATTGTTATTAAAAGCTGGCAGTGGAAATGAAACTTGAAATGTCAGAAGAGAACAGTAAAAGAGTCTTATCTGGTGTAAAATGGATTATTAATGCTAGTCAAAACTATAAGCCAACTAGTTCTGGAAAAAAACTAATTAATGCTTTTTTACTTCTTCCAATTATTGTACCCACTGCTATAACGGGATCACTAATTGTTTGTACCTACTTCTTTTTGAGCGCTGTTAGTGCTCAAAAGGACGATTCTAAAATTGTCTAAGTTAGTAAAATTTTTAGCTGAATTCTAATCTATATTGCTGCTGCTGTGGTTCTAATTCCATGCACTATATTAAATCTAGTAATTTCACTTATACCATTCCTAATTTTTTGGGCTATCAATAAAGACATGTTCAACCAAAAAGACACAAATATAGAAGATAATTAAGATCAAACAGTAAATAAAGTTAAGGTGGACAATGATGAAGAGTACAGCAAACTTATTGAAGGAGAAGTTAATGAGTTAGGGCAACAAGATAACACAGAGCAGAATCAACCAACTACCAACTCATGCCAACCATTAACTAGTAATCCACCTACATAATCGACCAACTGTAAAAGTAATATCTCGAGTAGTAGATAACGCACAGGTTGTAGACCAAACTGCTATAGTAAAGGATATAAACAATGATGATATACGAGACGGTAAAGTGGTGGTTCGAATAGCTGGGGATGATAGTTGCCTTGGTATTGGTTGTGTTGCTTCCGGATATGATACTAATCAACACAAAGGTTTCGCTTTTGCTGGAGGGTTTTCACGTAAATTGGTTAAAGGTGGAGATGGAAAAGCAAGTGGAATAGACGTGGGATTTGGCTTAAGTGTGCGCACAGGAGCTAATAAACAAGAAGCAGAACGACCCCTAGTCTCTGTGAAAAAAGTTTATCATGAGAAAATAAGGAAAGATGTAGCAAAAACTGGTAGTTTAACTTAGCTAAAAATAGAGAAACT
>NZ_WQMP01000048.1:0-6827 GCF_013366855.1 Wolbachia endosymbiont of Madathamugadia hiepei | reverse complement strand
GATGCAAAAAAACGTGGTAGTTGGCAAAAAACAAAAGAACTACTGGATTTGGGATCAGAAAAAATCATTGATGAAGTAAAAAAATCTGGCTTAAGAGGTCGAGGGGGTGCAGGATTTTCCACCGGTCTTAAGTGGAGCTTTATACTCAAAAATCCTTCAAAAGAGCAACCAATATATTTAGTAGTTAACGCAGACGAGTCAGAGCCAGGTACATGCAAAGACAGAGATATATTGCGATATGAACCACACAAGCTACTTGAAGGTATTCTTCTAGCTGGAAGAGCAATCTGCGCGTCAGTTGCATATATTTATATTAGGAGTGAGTTTTATAATGAATATTTAGTGCTAAAAAAAGCACTTGAGGAAGCCTATAAGGAAGGCCTGATTGGAAAAAATGCCTGTAAATCGGGCTATGACCTCGATGTATTTATACATAGGGGAGCAGGAGCTTACATATGTGGAGAGGAAACAGCTCAGCTTGAATCAATTGAAGGAAAAAAGGGCTTCCCTCGCATGAAGCCCCCATTCCCTGCAGGTGTTGGGCTTTTTGGCTGTCCAACCACGATAAACAACGTTGAAACTATAGCCATGGTTCCAGATATTCTGCGTCATGGAGGAGAATGGTTTGCGTCTCTTGGCAAACCAAACAATACCGGTACTAAAATATTTTGTATTTCGGGACATGTAAACAACCCGTGTAATGTTGAAGAAGAGCTTGGAATTCCACTGCGCGAGTTGGTCGAAAAATACGCAGGTGGAGTGCGAGGGGGTTGGGGTAATTTACTTGCTGTGATACCTGGCGGATCTTCAGTGCCACTTATTCCGAAATCTGTGTGTGATACCATTGAAATGGATTTTGATTCACTAAGAGCTGCACAATCAAGTCTTGGTACTGCTGCTGTTATAGTAATGGATAAATCAACTGACATAATAGCTGCAATAGAGAGGTTATCGCATTTCTATATGCATGAATCATGTGGGCAATGTACACCATGTCGTGAAGGTACTGGATGGATGTGGAGAATCATGAAAAGGATGGTAACAGGGAACATTAGACCTGGTGAAATAGATAAGTTACTTGATCTTACAACTCAAATAGAAGGACATACGATTTGCGCACTTGGTGATGCTGCAGCTTGGCCGATTCAGGGATTAATTAGGCATTTCCGCCATGTTATCGAAGAGAGAGCACAATTCAGTAGAAGTTGTGCGCGAACATCGTAGCCATATCGGTATCTCAGCCACTAACACATAGCAGAATGTCGATAAACCTTTAGCTATAATATAAAAGCCACACAGGACTATAAATGATGGATCAACATTGCTTTAAAGAGGGTACCCATGTTTTCAGTTAACCTTAGAAATTCACCAAAAATCCTATTTTTTTGTTCATCACTTGCATTTTTTATTAAAACCTGCGTTCTTTCTTTTATACCAAAAAGATATAAAAATTCTCTCTGAGTTAAAATCTCGCAATCTACATGTTTTGATGAATCTCTTAACGCTTGAAAGTTCACAAGTGCAGTAATATCGCTATTACCAACATTTTCAAGAAAATTGGCATATTTGTGTTGCTTTACCGATTGCAGAGTGCTCTTATACTCAGGATATACGTAGCCATAATCTATGATCAAAGCAGCTCCTTTGCTATTGTATATCTTCTCCTCAAGTCTTTTTATTATTTCAATTCCAGCTGAACATACTTCCACTACTGCGCCGTCGAAAAGTTTTCTGTTTGTCATCTGAGTAGCTGATACTGGAACACACAATTCCTTTTTCTGGATCCCAGTGTCAGCTATTTGGGTGACACCATCCTTTTTCCTGGATCCCAGTGTCACGCACTGGGATGACAAAGAGGAGGCACTGGGATCTTTTTTCTGGACCCCAGTGTCAGCTACTTTGGATGACACCCCGTTATCTTGCTTTGCTACCCTATTTTCATACCATTCTCCGTTACGATACACAAACTGGTCTATTGGGAGGGCATCAAAAAATTCATTTGCTAGAAAGATGGTTGGTTGCTCTGGTAGGCTATCGATATTTTCGTGCCAGTTAATATCTAAGCCCTTTAATTTTTCTTTTTGTATCTCCTGTAAAGCAGGACTTATCTCAACTAGGTGGATCGACACTGAATCAAAAAAGTCATTGTATTTTCTAGTGACTCTTATTATATCGTGGATGAGTGTTCCTTTGCCTGGCCCAAGTTCAACCAGAGAAAATTTTGACGGTTTTCCTAATTTTTCCCATGTATGCATTACCCACACTGCAATTATTTCACCGAACAATTGACTGATTTCAGGCGCTGTAATAAAATCACCATCCTTGCCAAGTGGTAATTTACTCATATAATAGCCGTACTCTTTGTGGTATAGAGCAGCATTCATGAAATCACTGATCGATATTGACCCTTGGTTTTTATCAATTAACTTGTGTATATAAGTGAGCATTATTAACAAATGTTTAACTATAGCATGTCATGATATAAAGTATTAGAATATTTATATGTGTAGTATAAACTTGAGAACTTATGGATAATAGTGCTTCAGCTATGGACGACCAAGATACCGCCCTTACACATCAAAATGATGGCATTGAATACAAATTTGAAGGGGTTGTCAAATTTGTAGAAAATAAGGTTATAAGCGCTGATGGGTTGACTTTAGCAGAGGTATTTCAAGCTCTAGTTCAAATGTTAAATGGTGATCTAGAATTGGTAAAAAAAGTGCTAGCGTATGCTAATATTATGGCAAAGCATGGAATGAAGGTAGCAAAAGAATCGCAATTGAGCAGAGCTGATGTCCTTCGAGCTCTAGAAGGCAAAGAGAATGTCAGCAGCAGGCAAGATTTCATAAAGAAACCACCTTCTACACCTGCTGTAAAACCAACCAAAAAGAAAAGTAGAGGTCTTTAGATGGCTGATTCCATAAAAAAATTTACTGTACAATGTGATTTTAAGGGACAACGCTCGCCTTTTGCGATATACATAGGGAATCCAAAAAGCAACACTCATCCAATTCATCATCAAGATTCCTGGCTTGTAAAAGAGCGTGGAGGTAATATCCCAAGTAGAGTAAAAGAAAGCTTGCAGAAATTATACAAGTTGTCTCAGGAAAATGGAGTTTCTTTCCCAGAGCTTTGTGCGTATGCCATTACTATAGTTAATAATGATAAAAAAAATGACAACAAGAAATAGATCCCTTGCATTTCTGCCATAATGCAGGAGATCTAGCAAAGCAGTTTAATTCCTCAATATTTCATTTATAGAAGTTTTCGATCTTGTCTTTTCATCCACTTTTTTTATTATAACTGCGCAATAGGTTGAAATGTGATTTTTAGATGGGATAGATCCTGGTACCACCACAGAATAAGGTGGCACTTTGCCATAAAGTACTTTATTTGTTTCTCTATCAATAATTTTTGTTGATGCTCCAATAAAAACTCCCATGCCTAAAACCGCCCCTTCTCTTATTATAACACCTTCGGCTATCTCGCTGCGCGCCCCAATGAAGCAATTATCCTCTATAATAACTGGAGAAGCTTGAATAGGTTCTAAAACTCCCCCAATTCCCACTCCTCCAGAAATATGGCAGTTTTTTCCCACTTGTGCGCAGCTACCAATCGTTGACCAAGTATCTATCATTGTGCCTGAATCAATATAAGCACCAACATTAACAAAACTTGGCATCAGAACAACACTTGTACCTATGTAGGCAGATTGACGGACAAAACACCCAGAAACCGCTCTAATTTTTAACTGGCAAAACCTTTCTTCATTCCATCCATCAAATTTATTGTTGATCTTATCACACCACCAATTGTTACTACCTATTATTTTACTCTCTTCAGTGAGGAAATGTAATAATATTGCCTGCTTTATCCATGTATGCACTACCCACTTTCCACCTGACAGCTTTTCTGCCACTCTAATTTTGCCACTGTCTAAGAGCTTAATTACCTCTCTAATTATCACTTTTGCTGCTTTTTTTGCACTGCGGTCGCCAAGCTCATGCCTGTTTTTCCAGATATTTTCCACATCACTTTGTATTTTTTCTAGCTGCAGGTATTCCATCTATTACATATTGACAATAAGTTTATAGTTTTGTATAACTTGAACTTGTTACTACTCATGTGTAAGTGCTGTGAAAATACAATGCAACAATTGTACTAAAACTTACTTAGTATCCTCCGAGCAAGTAGACAAGCTTGGAAGGAAAGTAAAGTGTACAAACTGCAACCATACATGGCATGAATATTTACAAGAATCAGACGAGCTGCATACTACTGGTATACAAGAAAAGAAAGTTGGCGGAAAGAGTTTTTTAGTGTTTACTGCTTTGGCTTTTGCCATAGTAGCAGGATTGTGTATCGCAATAGCTAATCCTAAGGAAATGGATAAGGTATACAAAACGATCGGTTCGTATAAGGATTCAATAAGCTACAAATTAGGGTATAAGAAAAAGCAAACCGATAGCCCGAATATAAAAAGGCTTGCTGCAAGTAAATTTTATCAAGACTATCTTTTTTTAACTAATTTAAGATCTAGTTAATGTGACATTAGATCTCTTGCATTATGGCGGAAAGCAGATTATGTAATAGATAAATATTTCTTGTATTCCAGCCTGGGTTAGTTTATCCTTTAAGTAAGAGTTACCTAGGGGGCATAGCTTAGTTGGTAGAGCATCTGTTTTGCACGCAGAAGGTCAGCGGTTCGACCCCGCTTGCCTCCACCATATAACATTTCACAAAACCCGTTACAGTAATTCACTTTATAGCTCAAACAACCTTCTGATACTAAATCCCCATGGACAAATTAAAAAAAATCGCCTTTTGCCTAGAGGTTTAGCGAATTTATGATGCGTTCTATTTGACTTTCCAATAACGAGGTTGGTATCAGAAAAAGTTCCACCTTATTCCTTTAACCTTGTAATGATGTTCTCTCTGCCGATAAAAATTAATAGTTTAGCGAGTTCTGGACCTGTTTTTGTCCCTGTTAGGGCTAAACGTAGCTGCATAAACAAGTCTTTTGCCTTTATATCCACTTTCTGTTGAATAGCTTTGACCCACTCTGATAATGTGTTCTCATTACAACCGCCTTGAGGCAATGCATTGAGAGCAACTTTTGCAAATTCCTTATCGAGAATTACAGGTTCTATATTGGACTTACATATCTGCCACCACTTAGCAACTTCAGAAAATCTCTCTATATTGCTTCTTATAAAATACCAAAACTCCGAAGAGCTCACTCCAATTTGATTTAAACGCTCTCCCACCATTGCAAATGACATTTGTTGTAGGACTTTGCTATTTAGCTTATACACTTCACTTAAGCTAAACTGCGCAGATGCTGAGCTAAATTTTTCAATGTCAAATGAGTCAATTAAAGACCGAATGCTAACATGAGCCTCGATAGGGTCTGAAGTTCCAAGTTTTGCTAAATAACTAGCTAGTGCCACTGGTTCAATTTCATCTTCTTTGATGGATTTGATATCCAGTCCACCTTTGCGTTTTGATATCTTGCTATCATCAAAATGTAGCAGAGGAAGGTGAGCAAATGTCTGGACTTTCGCTTTTAATGCTTGAATCATTTGTATCTGCACTGCGGTGTTAGTTACATGATCTTCCCCGCGTACAACATGGGTTACGTTAAAGTCAATATCATCAATAACAGAAGGTAACATGTATGTGTAAATTCCATCTTCTCTTTTTACTATGGGATCACTGATGTGACTTGTTGCAATACTTATTCCACCTTTAACTTCATCATTCCAGTTAACAACTTCGTTTCTATCCAACTTAAATCTAAAATGTGGTTTTCGTCCTTCCTGTTCATAACGAATTTTCTCTTGCTCAGTGAGAAATAATGCGCTCCTGTCATATACCGGTGGTAGGCCCTGTTTTAGCTGCAATTTACGTTTTATATCTAATTCTTCTCTTGTTTCATAGCACGCATAAATATGTCCTTCTTTTATTAACTGCAAAGACACCTCATTGTAGCGCTCAGAACGCTCTGATTGCTTAAAGTTTGAATCCCAATCTATACCGACCCATCTCAGGTCTTGTATGATGCTGTCTACGCATTTAACATCTGAACGCTGGAGATCAGTGTCATCGAAACGAAGTAGAAACTTTCCGTTCTGACTACGTGCGTACATCCAGCAAATGAGTGCAGTGCGAACGTTTCCTACATGAAGGTAGCCAGTTGGGCTTGGAGCGAATCTTGTTAACATCCAATTTATGGTTCTGATTTGTTTTAATTTTATATAAATATATGGCCAAAGCAAGGTCCGTTGATGTAGATGCAACCGCTTGGACCTGAAAAGGGCGTTATCCAAGCAGTTGACACTGGCTAAAACGGAACGAAAAAACCACTTGGCAAATTCCTCCAGCCCCCCTCACCATGATGTTTATAACAATGTTATAAAAAATAATATCATAGAATTCAATAGGACAATTCCTATTGACCACTCATCTACAAAAAGCCAAATCGTGTTAATGCTGTTTGGATGTAAAAGATAAGCCAAATTTTTACAAGAAGACATCCCAACCAGACCATCACAACTGTACGAACATTGCAATTAGCAGGTAATTTGCGTAACAGACGGTATCATCCCAGTGCTCCGATACTGAGATCCAGCCTTTCCATAATCATCAAAACGTCGTATTTTAACATGAAACAGCTACTTTTATACTCACCAACTTAATAACGCTAACTATGGATTAGCCGATAAAGAAAGAACTGGAAATAGAGGGCTTTTTGGGTTGCATGGAATATGAAATAAGCGTAGAAAAGATGTGAACTAAAAAGTTAATAGGAGATCTATGGCGAG
>NZ_WQMP01000047.1:0-6845 GCF_013366855.1 Wolbachia endosymbiont of Madathamugadia hiepei | reverse complement strand
ACTGGTCAGAAAAGGAGTTCATAGCATATGAACAAGAAATAAAGCGTATCCGTGATGAGAAAGCTATTCTCGCTCAAAAACTTGATGATGCCACTGAAAAAAGCAGAAAAGAAGGCATCCAAATCGGCGAAGAAAGAGGCAGAGCAGAAGGCGAACAACAGGCTAAAATAGCTGTAGCCAAAAACCTACTTAAGGCTGGTGTGTCTGTTGACTTGATAGCTGAATCTACTGGTCTTCCTAGAGCTGAAATTGCACAGCTTAAAGAAGAGGCCACAAGTTAATTTCAAACCACTTGGCTGAATAGACACTGATATATTTTGAGGTAAATATCAATAACTAGCCACCATGGGGCTTCTTTTGCCTGTTTTTCTGCTTAGTTTAGGTTATGCAAACGTCGGCACTTCTTGGTTTGAGCTACCATCTCTTCCTTCTACATTGCCCGCACCTGTCATACCTTTTCCAACTTCTACATTCTTTAACTCTCTCTTATAAGGATGTGTGATCAGTCCACTTCCTGCCATCAAAAGAGTGGTGCCTACTAAACCCAAAGCGGGTCCAACAGCAGGATGTAAGAATGATGCTAATGCTATTAACATTATTCTCCTTATTAACATTATAGAAGAACCAGCAAACATTAAACTAGCAGCAGACATATTGTCAGCCTTTTTTTCAGATTTTTCATCAAGGTTAGAATTCTCTTGCCCTTTGTCTACCTCATGTTTTTTGCTCTTCTTGTACTCACAATAGAAGAAATTAGCGCTTGCTACGAAGTAGAATAAGCTAGAAATTGAAAAGGCTACGTCTTCTATTATTCCTAGTTCCAATGCTTCGCTAACTATACTAGCTACAATAACTAATGTAGTTAAAGCAGCATCAGCGTAGTTAAGGTAATCATCAACGGTATGAGGAACATCTCTCTTCTCTTTTTCTGCCACTTCGCCATTTTCAAGATCCTTCAATTCCTGTTCCTTTTGAACTATCTTCCTATTATTGTAAATTAAATATAGCGTACAAATAAGAGATAAGATTGTGAGAGGTAATGTAGCGTGGTTTAGTGCACCACTTATAACACCAAGCAATACCTGATCGCTGCATATTTTTTCCAGCTCAACAGCCATCAGCAATGCAAATGGGGCCATTGTTGCCAATGACACGTATTGTCTATATAACTCTCTTTTTTTCAGTGTTAATAGTTCTTGTTTGAGCTTTTTTTCTGCTTCCTCTTTTAGTGCTAATAACTCTTGTTCACGCCTTTTTTTTTCATCAGCAAAAGATTCCTTAACGATACTAGTCATATAAACTCAACTAACTTATGAACTAATATATTATACATAATTTCAATTACTTAGTCAATTCTATTAAAATCTTAACTATTTGTATATTAATTGTTTTTCAAGGAGTTCAATCAATCTGCTTGATGCCGGCTACGACATAATTATAGCCTGACCACATAGTTATAATGGCTGCAACCCACAGACAAATTGCACCTATATATTGAGTTATTTTGTAGTTGTCCATTATTAGTGTCACCACAGCAAGCATCTGCAGAAATGTTTTAATTTTTCCAGCTTTGCTTACAGGTAGGCTAACGTTTGTAGCGATCAGAAATTCCCGCAAACCCGAAACTAATATCTCCCGACAAACGATGATAACTGATGGTATTATCGTGTAATCATTGATCTTATGCTTATAAACCAGCATCATTATTGTTGAAACCACTATTAATTTATCAGCAATTGGATCAAATAGCTTGCCAAATTTTGATTGAACTTTCCACGCACGTGCTAGGTAACCATCAAAAAAATCTGTAATGCATGCAAATATAAAGATTGATATTGTTATCAAGTTTGTATATTTATTTTCTATATAAAAACTTAATATTATTGCTGGTACTGCAAGCGCACGAGAAATTGTCAGTAAATTAGGCAAGTTTTTCTTAAACATGCAGTGTAACTTTAGTGCGGTATGGTAAACTTATACAGGAGTGGAGTGCAATTCACAAGCTAATAGTTTACAATTGAACATTTATAAAAATTCCATATACTTAAAAATTCACTAGCCATGGGCTCAAGATATAAGGATATAATGATGAATGACGATTTAGATCATACCACAAAACAAGAAGCGCTTAAGTATCACAGTGGAGGCAATAATCCTGGTAAAATATCTATCCTGCCAACAAAGCCCTTATCTACCCAGTATGACTTGTCACTTGCTTATTCCCCTGGAGTTGCAGCTCCATGCCTTGAAATAGCTAAAAACTCTGATCTAGTTTATGATTATACGGCAAAGAGTAACTGTGTTGCTGTTATTTCAAATGGCACTGCAGTGCTTGGACTTGGCAGCATCGGACCTCTTGCTTCAAAACCTGTTATGGAAGGCAAAGCTGTTTTATTCAAGCGTTTTGCTGACATCGATGCAGTCGATATAGAAGTTGGCACAGAAAATGTGGAAGATTTCATCAACGCAGTAAGATATCTTGGACCAAGTTGGGGAGGGATAAATTTAGAGGATATAAGATCTCCCGATTGTTTCATAATAGAAAAACGCCTGAGCGAATTGATGGACATTCCAGTATTCCACGACGATCAGCATGGAACTGCAGTGGTTGTTGCAGCCGGCATAGAAAATGCTCTTGATATTGCAGGAAAGAAATTGGAAGACGTTAAAATTATCATGAATGGAGCTGGAGCAGCCGGTATTGCATGTTTGGAAATACTGAGATCCATAGGCGCTAAAAACATAGTGCTGTGTGATAAACAAGGGGTAATATATAAAGGCAGAAAAGAGGACATGAATGAGTGGAAGGAAAAGTATGCAACTGACACTGAAGAACGTTCTTTACTCGACGCAATAAAAGGCGCTGACGTATTTATTGGACTGTCTGCAAAGAATGTGCTAAGCGAAGAGATGCTGAAGAGCATGGGTAAAGATCCAATTATTTTTGCTCTTGCTAACCCTGATCCAGAAGTAAGGCCTGAGTTTGCAAAATCCGTAAGGCCGGATGCAATAATTGCAACTGGTAGATCAGATTACAACAATCAAGTCAATAACGTAATGGGATTCCCTTATATATTCAGAGGAGCGCTTGATGTACATGCAACAACAATAAATAACGAAATGAAAATTGCAGCTGCAAATGCAATAGCAAAGCTTGCTCATGAGCCAGTACCTGACGAGATATCTGCAGCTTATGGTGGTCGTAAAATGAGCTATGGATGTGAATATATAATACCTACTCCATTTGACCCAAGATTGATTTCGATAGTTTCTCCTGCAGTTGCAAAAGCCGCAGTGCATTCAGGCGTTGCCAAAAAAGCAATACAAGATTGGGGTAAATATGAAAATCAATTGAAATCTCGTCTTGCGAGTGCTCTCAGCACGCTGAATTCATTGTCTTCACGATAATTCAGTTGCGCAAAGTAATTTTAGATTTATAATAAAAGTATTGTAATTTAAAGTAAATTAATGGTTATCGCAATTCATGAATTAGAGAAAATCATCAAACAATCATTTCCGGGTGCTGATATAGAGGTTAATGATCTTGCTGGAGATAATGATCACTATCATTTGAAAATAACCCCAAGTGTTTTCTTGGAAAGACAAGGATAGAGCAACATAAAGTGGTGTATAAGGCGTTAGAAGGCCAGTTTATACATGCGTTGCAATTGGAAACTAGTACTTAAAATTAAAGTGAACTTATGAACAATTTTGAACAAATAAAAAAAGATATAGCAGAAAATGATGTGGTGCTTTATATGAAAGGCACTTCTGACTTTCCTCAATGCGGATTTTCTGGACTTGTCGTGTCAATTCTCAAAAACTTGAATGTAAAGTTTAAATGCGTCAACGTGCTAGAGAATGATGAAGTACGTCAGTCCATAAAAAAGTTTTCTGATTGGCCAACAATTCCACAATTATACATAAAGGAAGAGTTTATTGGTGGCTGTGACATCGTTCGCGAGATGTATGAAAAAGGTGAGCTGCAAAGCTTGCTAAAAGAAAAAAAGATTATGGCAGAGTAAGATTATCAGAAGAATGCTATCCCAAAATGTTTTCCAGCTCTACTGGCCTTTTTTGTGAGTTAAATTATAACATCCGTACGATCAGTAGACTTAAAGCCATACCTTTTTCCTTTTTCCTGACACTAAAATCCATATACTTAGCTTTAGAAACTTCGAGATAAGATGCGATCTAATATTAGACAGTTATTTTGCTATATAAAGCCCAACCTACATTACTTCGTTGTAGCTTTTATTGCAGTTTTATTTTCAGCTTTAACGATTCTCCTTTTCGGTAGAGGTTTGAGCAGCATAATTGATTCTGGCGCAGAACACGATTTTACTACTAAACTGGTAGTTACAATATTTATAGTTTTAGCTGTTTCTCTTACTGCGTTCATTAGATTGTATTTTATTGGCATTGGCAGCGAAAAAGTTATTGCAAGAATGAGATATGACTTATATAGCAATGTTACCGACTTGCAACCGAGTTTCTTTGAGAACACTGGTGTCCAAGATGTCATCTCAGCACTAATTACTGATACCTCTGTGTTGCAATCGATAATAAATAGCAGCCTACTCACCATATTGCGAAATTTTGTAATTTTGATTGGTAGTGTTGCTATGTTGTTATATACAGATCTGCATCTAACTGCATATGCGGCTGCGATAATACCCATACTACTTATTATTATGACTTCCCTTGGGAAAAAAGTGTGCAATCACGCACGCTTTGCCCAGAGTAAGCTGAGTGAGCTTGCATCACTTAGTGAGGAAAATTTCAGATCCATAGTAACCATCAAGTCGTTTGTATTAGAGGAAAATGAAAAAATCCGTTTTAAGGAACATCTAGACTCAGTATCAAAATCATACATAAGATTAGTACTCTTGCGCGCTATTTTGGTAACTTTGGTTATCTCATGTGTGATAGGTTCACTGGTCGTTTTAATCTTTTTTGGTATTAAAGAAGTCTTAAGTAATAATATAACTATTGGGGAGCTATCTTCATTTGTATTTTATTCAGCGCTTGCAGCAGGAGCTGTAAATAATCTGAGCGATAATATCAGTGACTTGCAACGGGGTCTTGGGATAGTAGAGCGTTTATTTGAATTTAAGAATATGAAAAGCTCTATAGTAGATGCTGATGATCCTATAAAAATTTGTAGTGTTCGAAAAGGAATTTCGTTTAACGGCGTAACGTTTTTTTATGAATCTCGGCCTGGTAAGCCAGCGTTAAATAACGTATCATTTTCCATGGAGGCGGGCCAAGCAGTGTCAATTGTGGGACCATCTGGCAGTGGTAAGAGCACCATTTTGAAGCTTCTGCTTCGTTTTTATGATCCAAGCAAAGGCAGCATTACTATCGATGGGAATAATATTAAGTCAATTGCGCTAAGTAGTCTCAGGTCATTATTTGGTTTAGTGCCGCAAGATCATATGATATTTTCTTGTTCAATAATGGAGAATATATTGTACGGCAAACCAGATGCCGAATATGAGGAAGTAAGACAAGCAGCCATCAGTGCTTATGCGATGGAATTTATTGACAAGCTGCCCGATAAGTTTGACACATTTGTAGGGAAAAGAGGATTAAAACTTTCCGAAGGACAAAAACAACGTATTATAATAGCGAGAGCCATACTCAAAAATCCTCAAGTCTTAGTGCTGGATGAGGCAACCTCTGCCCTTGATTACAAAAGTGAAAACTTAGTACAAAAAGCACTGAGCAAATTAATGCAAAACAGAACAACGATCATAATCACACACAGGCTATCAACCGCACTCAAAACTGACAAAATTATAGTAATTAATCACGGAGAAGTAGAAGAGGTAGGAACTCATGAATCTCTAATAAGCAAAGATGGACTATATGCAAAATTGGTAAAGATACAGTAGATATGGATATTATATAAGTAAAAAGAGGAACTAAATTAGCTGTTATGCTAGATTTAAAATTATTAACTTTTTAATCATTTTAACTTATAATAATTTAATATTATTTTTTAAAGGACTATTATGATTTACACTCATGGTTTTTTACCACAACAACAATATATGACTTCTCATTTACCAGCACCAGTTTTTCCAGTGCATACACCTTGTACGCCTGCACACATGCCTTATGCTGTTAATTCATGTCATAATCATTTTAACTCATGTCATAATCATTTTAACTCATGTCATAACTATTATGACGCATATCACAATCCTTGTGATACATTAGGGCTTGTTTACTAAAAGATTGTTTTAAACAACTTATATATGCACGTAGTGCTACTTTAGCACACGTGCTATATGCCCCTTCTAGTCTCTGTGAACAAAATTTTAGAGAAGCCATTTTCCTACCTCAGTATTCATATTATATAACCATTACTCACTAATCCCTAAGTGGTTACCATAATCTATAAACAAGTCAATAAAAATTTAGAAGCTCTCCACCGCTGATGCTCATTTTTTCGTGTAGTTTTACGCCTTCTTGCCCGGCTTGGGCCTAATCCAAATCAGGGTATGGCAGAAAAACTTGTTAAAGCAGGTAGTGAAATTTTATAAGGTGAAAATTTCTATGATAGCTACTGACTCAATATCCAGTCAGTATCCTTTCCACCAACTCTTTTACCGTCGGCATGTAACCATCCTCATAAAACGGATCCTGCTTGAATTTATATACATTGTGTCCGGAAAACATGAGCTCATTCTCAATATCACCATCGTGTATAATGTTTTGTAGTGTCTTTTGTATACAAAAACTCCGTGGATCCGGCTTTCGTCCTGTTGAATGGTTACCATGATCTTTCCAATTGCTAAACAGACAATGGCTCAAACATCCCATGCAATTGATCTGAT
>NZ_WQMP01000046.1:0-6934 GCF_013366855.1 Wolbachia endosymbiont of Madathamugadia hiepei | reverse complement strand
TCCTGTAATTGGCATATATTTTAGGTAAAAGCCTACACTGGCAGCCACTTTTGGCCATGTACCACACTGTTTCCACAAATATTCTCAATTTGGTAATTTCTCTATTTGTAGCTAAGTTAAACTACCAGTTTTTGCTACATCTTTCCTTATTTTTTCATGACAAACTTTTTTCACAGAGACTAGTGGATCGGAGAAGGAAGGTGAAGCAAAGAGCGTTCGGAATAAGGCTATAGTAATAAAAATGCTTCAAAGTGAAGGGCAACGTTCCGCTATAAAAGAATTAATAAAGGACGGGACCATTCAAAATTTTTCAGAAGATGAGATGAAAAGGCTTATAGAAAAAGGTCTTAGTACTCACGAAGCTGATAAGAAAGCACTTGAGAAGCTTATGAATGATTTTCTACCTAAAATTATGGCCATTGGTGAAGGTAAAATAGGGGAAGTAGAGAAAAAAGTTAATGATAAAGTGAAAGAAATGTTTCCACCTACTGAAATGGAGCCACAAGCCATGAACAAGTAGGAGATCTAGGAAAAGCACCAAAACGATAGCTTTCTAAATTTCAGTATTAAGGCTTCAATTACCCGTTTCGTAGTATTTTTCAACCAATTTATTAAGCAACCTTATACCAAAACCCACCGCTCCTTTTGGAGAAATATCAGTGCCTTTTTCATGCCAAGCCGTGCCTGCAATGTCTAAATGTGCCCAGTAAGTTTCATTCACAAAACGCTGTAAAAATTGTGCGGCCATTATGCTATCCCCGCCAGAACCTGCAGGAGCAATGTTTTGGACATCAGCAAGCGGCGAATCGATAATTTTATCGTAAGTCTCATTCATAGGAAAACGCCACAACTTCTCGTTTACTTCATTTCCTACATCAATAAGACGGTTTGCTAATTCATCATTATTGGAAAAAAGACCAGCATATTCGTTATTCCCAAGCGCAACCACTATAGCGCCAGTTAAAGTTGCAAGGTCAACCATAAACTTAGGTGAAAACCTGTCCTGCGTATACCACAAAGCATCTGCAAGTATGAGCCTTCCTTCTGCATCGGTGTTTAACACTTCTATTGTCTGCCCAGACATCGAAGTTACTACATCACTTGGTCTTTGAGCATTACCGTCCACTGCATTTTCTGCAAGCGCAACCACACCGACCGCATTTACCTTTGCTTTTCGTCCAGCTAGAGTACGCATCACCCCAACCACAGTAGCAGAACCTGCCATGTCATATTTCATTAACTCCATGCCACGCGAAGGCTTGAGTGACACTCCACCAGTATCAAACGTTATACCTTTACCCACAAAAGCTACAGGCTTTTGTTCCTTGGAAGCTCCATTCCATTTGATCACTACTAGTTTTGGCTCTTTACTACTTCCTTTTGCTACCCCAAGCAATGCTCCCATTTTTTTCTTTTCCATTTGCTTCTTATCAAGCACTTCGATTTCAAGACCAAGCTTAGTAAGTTCGGTTTTTATATAATCAGCATAGGATTCTGGATATAAAACATTAGGTGGTTCAGTGGTAAGAGCACGTGCAAGAAATATGCCTTCACCTTCTTGTCTTAAATGCTCAAATGATTTTTCAGCACTACTGAATTGCTCATCTTTCGCTAGCACTGTGATCTCCTCTACTTCTGTAACTTTTTCATCCTTTTTGGTTTTATACTTATCAAACTTAAAACTACGCAGAAATGTGCCGTATGCAACATTTGCTGCATTGCCTTTGATTGAGATTGCCGCTCGCTTGATTTTTAATCTTCTTAGTTCGCAATATATTTTTCCGCCAATACTTAATTCTTTGTTTTCATCCCATTCCTCTCTCTTGCCAAGTCCAGCAACTACAATATTCTTTCCCTCTGATGAGGTAATGGAGAAAAATTCACCAAAGCCTCCATTGAAATCACTAAATCTTTTGATGTTATCTATAATTTGCTTATCTTGTAAAACCTTAACGTTACTTATAAATTCATCATTTTCAAACAAACCTACTACTAGCGTTTCAAAATCAGGTAAAGCCTTAGAAATCGTTATCTTCATCGTTGACATCTCCGTTGCAAATAATTGTAAGCTGCACATAAAACATAGTAAAAACATTAGTAAGATGTTTTTCATATACATTTTAAGTACAATAGCGCTTAAGACTACTATGAACTCCCCTGATATGCAAGGATTTTATCTTTTATCAGAAAATTTGTTATACCCGCCTAAGGTAATATTAAATGTGTAGGTCTTAATGGCACGATCATTATAAGTAAATGGTGCTATCAGAAGGCTTGCAAGCCCATTATCAATAAGATCCCCGAGAACAGAATCAGCACAGTTGTCGCAATTATGGTCGGCAAAGAGCATTTGTGTTGTGAACTCTGGGAAATCTGGATGTTGAACCAAAAAGTTGATGTGTGGAGCCCTATCACCGATCTTACCAGGTACTATTGTGATAAAATTATAATAGCCAAGGTTATTGACTATAAACCTTCCTGATCCGGTAAAATTTGGATCAAGCTTATCATTCTCCACATTTTCATCATAATGATTTACGCCGCGTGAATTCGCGTGCCATATAGAAACCACAGCATTTTGTATTGGCAAACAGTTTACATCAGTAACTCTACCCACTATGCTTATCAATTCTCCTGCTGCACTACTTGGAGAGCCAGGTTTTCTTCTTAAATTATTTGAAGAGCTAAAGCTTTTTGGTTTTGCATCAAGATCATAAATCTCTGGAGTTTCAATACAGTTGAGCAAAATAGGATCGGCCGCAAATGATGACAACCCAAACACAGCCTGTATTAAAAGCGCTAATAAGATATTTTTCACTTTCATCTCGTTTATAATGCCTGCACTTGGATTATAGCGGTTTTTTTCTTTTGTTGAAAGATGTTGCTATTCCACATCAAGAACAACCATTAGCTCCTTAGGGCTCACATAACCCAGAGCATTTTTTGCTTGTTCATCAAGCAGATCCAAATCCAAACTTTTTTCATATAAGCCAAACACTTTATTACTCAACTTTTCCCTTTCAAAAGATATATTCTTTAGCAAAAGTTTATTGTACTCTATCTCTTTTTTTAAATCCACTAATGCTGATAAGCCATGTTTACCCGTAATTGTACTAATACTAAAATATAGCGTAAGAGAAGAAATGAACAAAGCTGTACTTAAGTACAGTAACTTCTTCTTATTCCTAAATACAAACACCATACTTTTACATATAAGAAACTAAAAAACGTATAACATGAAAAAGTGAACAAAAAACTAAGCACCCTAGTTACAGCTTAGAACCCTTTTGCTGCAAGCCAAACCCGGATATACAAATGACACTGCATCCTGGTCACTGTTTGTCTCAAGGCAACCAATAAGCCTCTTGCATAACCAACTTATGGTTGATACTCAAGAACCCTGGCGGGCTTTACACCTTGGCTTTACTTTATTTATAACGTAAATTTTACCACTCCTTCTCACAACTTTACAGTTTTTATCTCTGCTGCGATGGGACTTTAGTGAGCCTTTAACTTTCATAACTATAGCGAAAACCAAATTATCTCATATTATGGCTACTTACAAAGAATTAGTCAATTGATAAATTTATCACATTCTATTAAAATATTGTATAATCGTTGCTGACACTTCTTCGATCGACTTTTGTGTTACATCTATAATTGGCCAATTGTTTTGTTTAAAAAGTTCCTCTGCTTTTTTAATTTCCTTTTCTACTTTCTTAGGTTCAGCGTATACATTATTATTTTCGTTGTTAATTGAAGTAAGTCTATTTTTGCGTATTTCCACCAGCCTACTTGCATCTATTGTTAGCCCTATTGTCAGCTTGTTCTCTAACTTTGTTAAGTCAACATAAAAGGGTATCTCACTAACAAAGGGAATATTTGCAACCCTATAGCCCCGATAAGCTAAATACATACTGGTAGGAGACTTTGATGTACGCGAAACCCCAATCAAGATTATGTCTGCCTTATCAATATCTTGAATATTTTGTCCGTCATCATGATTAATAGTGTAGTTTATTGCCTCAATGCGCTGAAAATACTCACTATTTATCTCAGCATGCAAGTCAAGCTTTTCGTCTTTTTCAATTTCAAGATAAGAAGAAATTTCTCTAATGATATGTGATAATATTGCTCGATAGGGAATTTCCAATTTTATACAGTTATCTTTTAAATATTTTCTTAGTTCATCATCAGTAATAGTGCATATAACAAAGTGATGCTCATCACTTTTCTGATTGATTTCCTCCAAAATTCTATCAATTTGTTCTTCTTTTTTCACAAAAGACCAAACATATTCAATTGTTTCTACAGAACGAAAGTGTTTCAGAGCTGATTTTGCAACTGATATAACAGTTTCACCGCTTGAATCTGATACTAAGTGTAGATTGAGCTTTTTAAAGGTCATATTTTATATAGTATTATACTATATAATAGTACGGACTCAAGCAACCTGCTACTGAAATTGCACAAACATTGTGATTTTAGGGCCAGTTATGTGTTATCCAAGTAGAACACATCATAAATTCGCCTAAACCTCCAGTTGTAGGCAAAAAGTACTCTTTATTAATTTATCTTATTACCAGCGAGATTTGGTATAGAATAGAAAATTAGATAGATTTTGCAGTGCGATACAAAATAACGATAGAGTATAACGGTAGTAGTTTCTCTGGCTGGCAGAAACAGCAACATTCTGCTAACTCAATCCAGGAGACCATAGAAAACGCTATATTTAATTTCAGTGGTGAGAAAGTCACTTTATACTGCGGTGGCAGGACTGATGCAGGAGTTCATGCTTTAGGACAAGTTGCTCATTTTGATATGGAGAGGGAATGTGAGCTTTACAGAATAAGGAACGCAATAAATTATCACTTAAAATCAATTCCTATAGTCGTGCTCAATGCAGAAGTTGTAGATGATGAGTTTCACGCGCGATTCTCAGCAAAAAAAAGACACTATGAGTATAGAATAATTAACCGCTATGCTACTGCAGCTTTGGAAGCTGGTTATGTATGGCAAGTATTTAACCCACTTGACGTAAACATCATGTGCGAAGCGGCTAAACATCTGCTTGGAAAGCACAACCTTTCAAGTTTCCGCTCAAAAGACTGTCAAGCTGCAAATCCAGTAAGAACGATTGATGATATCGAGATAGTACAAAATGGGAGTCATATATACATCAAAATATCCGCTATTTCTTTTTTACATAATCAAGTGAGGATCATTGTCGGCACTTTGGTTGAATTTGGAAAAAATAAAACTAATCCACAAGAAATGCTAAATATATTAAACCAACGCAAAAGAAATGCTGCTGGAGTTACTGCACCACCTTGCGGTTTGTATTTGGTAAAGATAGATTACTAGCTTAAGTCCTCATTGGCATTACTATATATAATGCATTTGGATCATCTTCATCAGTGATAATTGTAGCACCATTGCCATCCGATAAGCTAAACTTACACTTGTTTTTTATGCAGGACAAAACATCAAGCAAATAACGTGAGTTAAATCCTATTTCCGTAGGAGCTTTATTATAATCTACCTCTATAGATTCAGTTGCATCACTGCACTCTTGAGAGTTTGAGTTTAGAGTTAATAATTTTTCTTGTAACGCAAACCTAATGGATTTTATTTTATCGGACACAACAACGGAAACCCGATCTATAACGCTAGCTAGCTCACTGCCCTCAACAATCATTTGTTTATCCTGAGATGCCGGAATAACAGTTTTATAATCTGGAAAAGTTCCATCTATTAATTTTGATATTAGAATATACTCACCACATGTGAATTTGATTTTTCTATCTGAGAGCTTTATATTAATTTCATTACAATCATCCAATACTTTCAGCAGCTCCATGACAGTTTTACGTGGAATTATCACACCAAACTCGCCGTTGATATTTTCAGGTTTAGGCCTCTTTATACGTGATAAACGGTGACCATCGGTTGCAACGCAGTACAGAAATTGCTCATCTGTATGCAAGTATACCCCATTTAAATTATATCTTGTATCATCTAGTGATACAGCAAACTTCGTTTTAGTTAATAAGTCTACCAAATCTGCACTCAGCAGAGTAAAATCATATTTATGATCCCCTTCTTCGAGGACAGGAAAGTTATTTGAAACTACATTCGATAGAGAAAAATTTGCATTTCCACAGGATATCAATAATTTCCCTTGATCATTCATTTCGAAGTTAATATCCAAATCAGTTGGCAACTTCTTTACTATGTCGTGCAAAGTATGTGCTGAGATTTTTACTTCTCCTTCCGCTGACACATTTGCAGCAAGTGAGGCAAATATTGAAATGTCAAGATCAGTAGCCCTTAATTTTATGCTACCACGTTGTGCTTTAATATTTATACATGCTAAAACATCTATCGCGTTACGCCTTTCAACCACCCCGCTCACTCTTGATAGTGTATTTAAAAGACTTGCGCGGCTCACGCTAAAACACATTTTCTCACAAACAGCTTGCTCTTTGGTTTCTACACCTGCAACCTCTGACATATCAATTCTCAAAAATATATTTCAAATGATATCCACATTCTACGTAAAGTAAAGTGCTATTTTACTGGCAAACGGTGCTCGTTGTATATTCACGTACAAACATTTTTAAGCATAGGCCCAGCGGGCCTATGTGCATGGGATGGTTAAAGGATCGAACAATAGGACCACAACCTCCGGTGTTGCTTAACGTTTTGATTGTTAAGATTTCTACTTGGTACACTACTTTCTGCAAACTTTTCAAATGCCTGTACCTTTAACGCTAACTATGGATTAGCCGATAAAGAAAGAGCTGGAAATAGAGGGCTTTTTGGGTTGCATGGAATATGAAAAAGCGTAGAAAAAATGTGAACTAAAAAGTTAATAGGAGATCTATGGCGAGTATGTTCAATTTCTAATCTGTTTTTCAGGTAACCAAAAACC
>NZ_WQMP01000045.1:0-6969 GCF_013366855.1 Wolbachia endosymbiont of Madathamugadia hiepei | reverse complement strand
TAGTTTCTCTATTTGTGGCTAAGTTAAACTACCAGTTTTTGCTACATCTTTCCTTATTTTCTCATGACAAACTCTTGTTCACAGAGACTAGGTAAATTTTTATTGTGTCATGTACTGGCTTTTTAATCGTTCGTGTATGTTTGTCTTTTCCGCTAACATAGGTTTTGATCAGTTGAAAAGTCGTTTTTTTGTTGTCCCCTATTCCAATTTCTTGGTTGGTAGCTGTGAAATCTGACCAATCCTTAAAACGAAACCCTATTGCTCTACCTTTTCGTGCGTTAAAAAATGTTATGAGTTCTGTTAGCTGTTCATTCGATCTGACTCCATAAGCTATGTTGTACCTAGCACTCGCATGAGACCAGTTGATGTTGCGCTGTTCACAACCATTGTGGGTTGTGACAACATCAGTGGAAAATTCCGGTCCTCCAGTGGAACCGTAAGATATATTTTCTGGAAATCTCATTTCTGTAAATAACATATGTCCTCCTGAAAAATAAAATGTGGCTGAAGAAGGTTTTGGAGGCGTTTCACACAGCAAACGATATCATGAAAGTGGCTGAAACTTTATACTAATAAGATAACATTTTAAACTGCTGCTATATTTAGCACACCCACATTTACTATACTCAAGTTCACTTGTACTGTCAAGCAAAAAAAATAAAATTTTATAGCAAACTGAAACTAGCCTTGTTTATGGCTTAATTCATCTACTTTTTTGCGTAACACATCCAAGTCAGTTGCTCCTACAAATAGACTATCCCCAATTATTAAAAAAGGTGTACCGCCTACTCCCAGGTTCATTACTAAAAGTCTGCTGTTGTTTATCATTTGTTCAATTTTGTCCGCATTGTTTTTCATAGAGTCATTGAAGTCATTTTCATTGATTCCTATGCTTTTCACTATACCTAATATATTTTCGTCTGAAAATTCTCCTTTGTGGTTTAGGGCAGCATAGTGAAAATCAAAATATTTTCCTTTATCAATAAAATAGACAGCTAAAGCACTTGTTGCTGCCTTTAAAGAATCGTTACCAAGTATTGGAGTGTCCCTAAAAATGTACTTAACTTTGCCATCATTGATCAACTGTTTTACATCGTCCTTTATGGCTTTGCAATAGCCACAAGAATAGTCAAAAAACCCTACAGCTATAACATTGCTATTTTTATTTCCTAAGTAAGGATAAGTGGGGTCAAATATTTCATTTTTATACTGTAAGATTTTACCTTTAGCCGCGTTATCCCGAGCAGCATAATTACTTTTAATTGATTCTTCCCGGAGCGTTTTTATAATCTTATCAAAATTTCTACTTATATAGTTGTCTAATCTCTCACCTATATACTCATCGTTTAGCACTTGGCTGCGATTTGAGAGCCAATTATTTATTACTGGCAAACTTGCTATTATTATTACAATCAATAGAAACGATATTCTAGACATACATTTGTTAAAGGACCTGCAGTATAAAGTTTTTAGTGCCTGTATATTGAAAAAAGCATCTAATGTTAATATATAAAAACGTTCATATCAAGTGAATTTTATAACCGGTTTTGCCGCAAGTGCAAACTTTACGCAAGGAAACTCAGGCACAAAACTCATCAAAAGATTTGATAATGCAAGTAGCCAAAGCACGCCAGGATAGCCAACTATAAGATACTCCATCCTTTACCGCCACGTATAGCAACCGTAAACGCGGCGGTAAAAAAGTTGACTATTTCATAACCGCGGCATATAATGCTAGCAAACGCCGCGGTAAATTATATGAATGTACCAATAATTGGTAGGGAAAAAGAAGCAGCCATTTTAAAAAATAAGCTTCATTCCCAATCAGCTGAATTTATTGCTGTTTATGGTCGGCGTCGTGTGGGTAAGACATACCTAATAAAACAATTTTTCAGCAAACATGCCGATATTTTATTTGAGCAGACCGGTCTTAACAATGGTACTTTGCAGGAGCAGCTTGCAATTTTTACACAGGTGTTATCAAATACTTTTTACAAAGGTGCAAGAATGGCTTTGCCTAAAAATTGGATGGATGCTTTGCAACAACTCGCACTTGCTATTGATAATAACACACATGAGAATGAACAAGTTGTTTTATTTTTTGATGAATTGCCGTGGCTAGCTACAAAAAAATCTGGGTTTCTAAAAGCATTAGAATATTTTTGGAACACACGTTGGACATACCGAAAGGGACTTATCTTGGTTGTGTGTGGCTCAGCGGCTTCTTGGATGTTGGAAAATATAATTTATACCAAAGGGGGATTACATAATCGTATTACTGCAAGAATACCTTTGCAGCCTTTTAACTTACGTGAAACTAAAGAATATCTAAGATATTTAGGAGTCAACCTTAATCACCAGCAAATGTTGCAGCTCTATATGGCCATGGGAGGGATACCGCATTATCTTAAGGAAGTAAGTAAAGGATTATCGGCAGCGCAGAATATTAATGTGATCTGCTTCCAGGAGAATGGTTTATTATTTGATGAATTTGATATGCTGTTCCACTCCTTATATGAAGAGCCAGAAACATATCTAAGCATTATTCATGCAATTGCAAAAAAAGCAAAAGGAATCAGCAGAAAAGAACTTATAGAAGTAACTAAAATCACTGAGGGTGGTTACTTAACCACTAGATTAAGGAGCTTAGAAGAAGCTGGATTTATTGGTGGTTTTTTACCACTCAGTAAAGCAAAAAGAGGGGTATATTACAGAATAATTGACGAATATGTATTATTTTATCTGACGTGGATTAAACCGTTTAGGGAAGTAACAAAAAGGGCAATAATAAGTGATGCCCATTATTGGGAGTTAGCAATAAAGAAACCAGTTTGGCAGACATGGACAGGACAAACATTTGAAGCAGTGTGTTTTAAACATGCCAATAAAATTAGAAGAAAATTAAATATAGAGCATATAGGAGTAATATGTGGAGATTGGCAATATCACCCAGAGAAAAACAGTAAAGAATCTGGTACTCAGGTTGACTTAGTTTTTGATCGAGAAGATGGATGTGTAATGCTCTGTGAAATAAAGTATAGTGATAAACCTTATATAGTAACAAAGGAATTTGTTGAACAATTAAAGAGAAAAGAAACAGTTTATAGAGAAAAGACGAAATCAAAGAAGCAGATATTTTGGGTATTGATTGCTGCAAATGGAGCTTCTGAGAACCAATATCTAAAAGACACGATACATCATGTGATTACACTAGAAGACTTGTTTTGAGTTATGTACAACAACTTACGCGACTTCATCTCTGCTTTAGAAGAAAAAAAGGATCTAATTAGGATTAAAAAGGAAGTTTCAACAGTTCTTGAAATGACGGAAATTCACCGTAGAGTTCTGTCAAGCAAGGGACCAGCAATCATTTTTGAAAATGTCGTCACAGAAAACGGCAAAAATTCGATTCCAGTTTTGGTGAATTTATTTGGCACTATTGAGAGAATTGCATTGGGACTGGGTATAAATCCTGGTGAACTGAGGGATCTGGGTAAACTTCTGGCGTTTTTGCAATCTCCTGAACCACCAAAAAACCTCAAGGATGCTATGAAGATGTTTCCTCTGCTAAAAGTTGTGTTGTCGATGCGCAGTAAAGTCGTGAGCAGGGCTCCATGTCAAGAAGTGGTGCTAACTGGGGATGAAGTAGACCTTAATTTACTACCTATTCAAACGTGTTGGCCAAATGAACCTGCACCGCTTATCACCTGGCCGATTGTGGTAACAAAAGGGCCGACAGAAAATAAACAAGATAATTTCAATCTTGGAATATATCGTATGCAAGTCGTGGATAAAAAAACGACTCTGATGCGCTGGCTTGCACATCGTGGGGGAGCAGGTCACCATAAACGGTGGAAGGAGAAGGGGCAAAGTATGAAGTTTCCTGCTGCTGCTGTGATCGGTAGCGATCCTGCAACACTTATCGCTGCAGTAACTCCAGTGCCAGAGACATTGTCAGAATACCAATTTGCTGGACTGCTGCGCAAGAAGCCGCTTGAACTTGTAAACTGTAAAACTATATCACTTCAAGTGCCAGCTCATGCGGAGATTGTTCTGGAGGGCTATGTAAGTTTGGATAGCTATCGAGATGAAGGGCCATACGGAGATCACACTGGTTACTATAATTCTGTTGAGCAATTCCCGGAATTCAACATTACTGCAATCACAATGCGCAAAAATCCAATTTACCTCAGCACTTTTACTGGCAAACCACCAGATGAGCCATCGATTCTTGGTGAAGCACTCAATGAAATCTTTGTACCGATTCTTATCAATCAATTTCCAGAGATAGTGGACTTTTATCTGCCACCAGAGGGTTGTTCCTATAGAATAGCAGTAGTGTCGATCAAAAAATCTTATCCCGGGCATGCGAAAAGAGTTGTCATGGGCATACTTTCCTTTCTCAAGCAGTTTTTATACACAAAATTTATTATAGTTGTTGATGATGATATAAATGTACGTGATTGGAAGGAAGTGATGTGGGCAATATCAACGAGAATGGACCCTGTGTGTGATACAATCATGATAGAGAATGCACCAATTGATTATTTAGATTTTGCCTCTCCTGAAAGTGGACTTGGAGGTAAAATGGGATTTGATGCGACAAATAAAATTTCGCCTGAAACCAAACGAGAGTGGGGAAGAAAAATTGAAATGAGCGAGGAAATAGTAAGAAAAGTTACGGAGAAATGGGAGAAGTATGGATTAGGTCTCTTGCATTAAGGAGAAAATCTACTATCTGCTAGTGCAACCCTACGCCATACTGCCGCGGTACCTTTTATAATAGTCCGCTAACAAGATTTTAAGAAATTTACTAAATGGAGAAAAAAACAAAAAAAGCCCTGGCCATTATCTATTTTCAGTATTGGCGTTTTTTAAAGTCCTAAACGCTGCAATTTAGCGACTTTTAAACTGCAACAGATCCTTAGCTTGAGTGCTAAGAAACTTACTAAGCACAAAAAAAGCCCAATGGTAGAAGTTGCTCACTCTCTAATCCTGCAAATTGGCGTACTATACTGTCTTAAACGACTTATAAGCACGTTTCAGCTTGTATAGGGAAAAACCTAAAAGTTTAGGTAAAATTAATAAAGACATAAGGTGCACATAGTGCAAAAAATTAAACATAAGACGCCAATCTTAATACTCTTGTCGTTTAATCTGCACAGATTGAAGCTAAATGAATAGCTTCAATCTCATTATAAGGAGGTTGAAGGAACTTGTCAAGTAGTTTTTTTGTTTCTATTGGGTAACGGCTGGATCAAATTGCGATGTTCATGCAGTTGTGACTGAAATTGCGCTAGTTTGCTGATCTATGTAAACATAGGCACTATCCTGTTGATAAAGCTCAAACTAACTGATAAATTCTTAACACAGTTATTGTTGAAACAAATGTTTTTACTAAAACCTACACACCTCTCTTATTTTTCCAAAAAAGCTTTGCCTTGGCTTGGGGCTGCGTGTTTCGCATGTTTTGTGGTTGGAGTATTTCTAGCTTTATTCTTCTCTCCAGAAGATCATAAACAAGGAGAAATTGTACGAATTATGTATCTTCACGTGCCTTCTGCATGGCTTTCTCTCGGAGTATATGGGATAATTGCAGCGCTCAGTTTCATCTCCTTAGTGTGGAATAACAGCATTGCTAGCGTTTTGGCCCATGCAGCCGCTCCTGCAGGAACAGTCTTTTCTGCAATATGCTTAATCACAGGTAGCATTTGGGGGAAAGGAACCTGGGGCACTTGGTGGGTATGGGATGCAAGGCTAACTTCAATGTTGATCTTATTTTTCCTATACGTTGGATACCTCTCGCTGTGGAGCGCTTTTGATAATGAAGAAAGAGCTAAAAAATCAGCAGCGGTATTTTCCATCTTTAGTGCCGTAAATATCCCCATAGTAAAATTTTCTGTGAACTTGTGGGCTACTCTCCACCAACCAGCAAGTATTCTCAGAAAAGGTGGAATAACAATAGAAAGTTCTCTACTGCTGCCATTAATTGCAATGTTTATATTTTGTGCCACATTTTTTTTAGTAGTATGGATACTCTATTCACTTCACCTGATTAATTTGTATAAGATAAAGAGAGAAATTAATGCGCGGTATTAGACCTATTACAACTACTTTTCCTGCGTCATCATCTAACTTAGACGGTTTTATGTAAATCACTTTCTTTATTGAAAAATTCAGAAAAATATTACATATTAGCTATAGTAGCAGGCTTCGGATAGCAAATTCAAATACTAATATAGCTTCATAATCATATAGAAAGATATGCTGGAGAAAATTAAGCAAAATACCTTTGGTTACTTCAAATATTTGCCTGAAGCTGCAGTTTTTAGTGTAAAAACAGACCAGGCCCTCACGATAATTAACTGTGGGCTCAGGTCTTCGATGTTTAACATCGTTTGTGGCGACTACCACGCAGAAAAGGTTCAAGGTGTTATAGACGAATTTAAAGGTCAGCCTTTCGCGTGGTGGATTAGCCCATCGATTAAGTCAAAAGCATTAAGCAGAAAATTGCTGGAGCACGGCTTTATTACTGAAACTGAAGAGCGTACTATGTTGTGTGATCTAACTAATTTTGAAAGCGGAAACAACCAACTTATCAGAATAGAGCAAGTATTGAACCGAGATCAACTTGAACATTTTATCAAAGTTCTTGAAACATATGATGTAACAGCACGTAGCTTTTATGAAAAACTCACAGAACCACTCCTAAATCAACAGGAAAAATTGTTCGTTGGGTATGAAGATAATATTCCCGTTGTAATCGCTATTCTTCTTATCCACAGTGACACAGCCGGCATTTTCAGCTTGATAACAGAAGAAAATAAAAGGGGGCTTGGGTATGGGCACCCAAATGATCACTCATCTTATGGATATTGCTAGTCTCTGTGAACAAAATTTTAGAGAAGCCATATGAGAGAACCAACGAAGTTTAAAAAACCCATAAAAACCTCAGCAGTCTTGTCAAAT
>NZ_WQMP01000044.1:0-6979 GCF_013366855.1 Wolbachia endosymbiont of Madathamugadia hiepei | reverse complement strand
TTATTTAAGAAGAAAGAAATAATGCAATTTTGGCTGCTTAAGTCAGAGCCAAGTGAATATTCATGGCAAGAAATGGAAAAGGAGAAGGTAGCTAAGTGGGATGGTGTATGCAACTATCAAGCTCAAAGCTATATGAGAGCTATGAAATTAGGTGATTCTGCGTTTTTTTATCATACAGGTAAAGAAAAAGCGGTACTTGGGATAGTTGAGATCTTTAAAGAATATTACCTCGTTAACGACTCCAAGTTTGGACTGGTAGATGTGAAATTTTCCAATCCTTTGAGTAATCAAGTAACGTTAAGTGATATAAAACGAAACCCACTTTTAAAAAACATGGCCATGTTAAAACAACCGCGCTTATCAGTTTCTCCAGTCTCAGAAGCCGAATGGAATGAAATAATAAGAATGAGTGAATGTTAGAAGTAAATATTCTTGATGAGAGGTGGCACAGCATTACAGAGGATCCGGAGAGCTTTGTATTAGATATCATAAATGCTTCTCTGAAAGAATTAAAAATAGACCACTATAAACCAAGTATATCGATAGCTCTTGCTGATGATGATTTACTACATCGACTTAACTTAAGATTTAGAAAAATGGATAAGCCAACTAACGTGTTATCATTTCAGTGTGAGCAATTATCTAACAAGTGCGATTTAGGAGACATAGCAATTTCGATAGATACAATACAAAAAGAGTCAAATGAACACCATATATCTATCTTAGCTCACGTTGCACATATGTTAGTGCATGGATTGCTACATTTACTTGATTACGATCACCAAAAAGAAGATGAGGAAATTATAATGAAAGACCTAGAAAGAAAAATTTTAGCTTCGCTTGGCTATAATATGAGCACGATTTAAAAGGAATTTAATAAAAAATATAGTAGAGAATGCTAAAATATGTTATCTACAAAGCAAGAGAGTTTTTAGCTATAGACGATAAAAGGTAAGCAATATGGTCCAGTTTTCTCTGCCAAAGAACTCTAAAATTAATGAAAAGGGCAAGGTCTACCCTGTTCCTGCTAGGGTAAAAAACGTCAGAAGATTTCAAATTTACCGTTGGTCTGCTGACGACGAGAAAAATCCTAGAGTAGACACGTTTTTCATTGATATGGATAATTGTGGCCCTATGGTGCTTGACGCATTAATAAAAATAAAGGATGAAATAGATTCAACCTTAACCTTCAGACGTTCTTGTAGAGAAGGAATATGTGGATCTTGTGCTATGAATATTAATGGAACCAACACTCTTGCATGTACTAAATCCATAGATGATATAAAGGGTGACGTAAAAATATATCCATTACCCCATATGTATGTAATAAAAGACCTAGTTTCGGACCTGAGTCAATTTTATGAGCAATACAAGTCAATTAATCCTTGGTTACAAGCAGATAAACCTGACTTACCAAATCAAGAGTATTTACAATCTCCTGAAGATAGAGAGAAACTGGATGGCCTTTCTGATTGCATATTGTGTGCTTGTTGTTCAACTGGCTGCCCAAGCTATTGGTGGAACAGTGATAAATTTTTAGGACCAGCAATACTGCTACAGACTTACAGATGGATCGCTGATAGCCGTGATAATAAGACAAATGAGAGACTTGACGCCTTGAATGATCCGTTTAAGTTGTATCGTTGTCATACAATAATGAATTGCACAAAAACCTGCCCTAAAGGGCTTAATCCAGCAAGAGCAATAGCGAAAATGAAGCAGCTTATGGTAGGAAGGAAAGGAGTTTGAGGCTACCTTTTGCATTCCTCATAGGAAAAGAGTAAACCTTCTGAAGCATAGGGTATTATCAATATCCTGAACATTTTTCCATTTGTAAGATGGATCGTATCATTATGCGGTCCAAATAATCTTTTGAATAATTCATGCCTTTGGTTACTAATAGTTTGAAAATCTTTTTGTTCTAAAAGCTTCTGAGATTCGAATAGGTAAAGCATGACTTCATGATAAGTTGGATGGGATGCCAAAAACTTTGTATCAAGTTGAAAGGTTTTTACAAAAGCATTATTATAAAACTTCAGTTTTTGATTCTTACTGTATATTGCAATAGCAATTGGTAACTCCTCAAGTAAACTTTTCTGTGCAGCTAAATAACTATCTAGTCTAGCACGTAACTCCTCTGCATCGCTAACATCTTTTCCATATATTACCGCACCACCAAAATTTTGCATTGGAATTCTAATAAAATCAAAAACCTTGCGTTCGTTTTTGCAAGTTATCACATGTTTTCCTGGTTTGGTGCTGTGGACACTATCAGTAACAGCCAATCTCTGGGAGCTATTTATATATTTATCATAAAATAGGTTGCAAAACTTTACTTTTTTATTTTCATTATATTTTAGTATTGGAAACGGCAGAGAGTTAAGAATGCTCCTGTAGTTCTCTACTTTTTGTTTAAGCTGACTATTTTCTGACTCCAGTTCGTTAGCTTTTATCTTGCAGTCTGAGACGTTTCTTATCCACAACAGCACACCAATTACGCTATTAGAGTTGTCTATTATGCTTCTGCCATAACATATACAGTAAACTTCACCCTCTTTTGATTTCAAGTCCAGAGTAAAAGATTTATTTACTTTTTTTGCCTCAGTAAAATTTTTAATTAAGCTTTCCGATTGCTCAAAAAAGTTGACAAACTCATTAAATGAGTAAAAAACAGTATTAAGTAAAATTAGTAAGTTAGGAGAAAACTTTTCTATACGTTTTTTTGCATCCCAAATATAAAACCCATCATCCACAGTATCAATTAAGTTACTTATTATAATATTTTGATGTTGTAGTCTCTTAATTTTATTATCCACTTTCAATTTGGAATAAGAAAGAAAGAATAATATTAAAATTAATAATAAAACTACTTCATACAAAAAAAACATAGTACTTTTAAAACAGACGTAAAAATTTATAACCGCTCAACAAGGGTATGTATAAGTTACGCTGAAGAAGCGTACAAGTAAAGATTGCCTAATATCTGAAAGCCCAATCTTTTGTAGAGGTTGACGGAAGGTTTCATACAATGCGCTACTATATATTTGCACTTAAGCTGCTGAATTATCTTGACTCTTTCTAAAACCATTTGAGTACCTATCCCATGGTTTCTATGAGTCGGTAAAACTCCATCGCTATAGAAACCAGCTACGTTGTCCTGAATGCAAAAGCCGCATGTTCCAAAAACTTCGTTGTTTAGTGTGGCAAGAAAAAATCTTAATCCAGAGTCTTTATCATTATAACTCGATAATCCGCGAAAAAACGTGCTAACAATTCCAACGTTGTGATAAAAAATTTTAGAAGTACATAAATCTAACTGTTCTAAGAGGTTGCTACTATTTACAGCGTTCAACCTCAAATCTGGAACAATATCAGCAGGTAAGAAGTAGTTTTTCATATTAAGTAAAGCTTTTTTTGGTGTGCTAACGTGTTTTATCTTACACTTTTCTAAAATGCCCTTTGTCTTTGTATGCGAATCCATTACCCATGTTGCTTCTATATTCCTTGTTCTAAGATAATCTAGAGTTCTTTGTACAGAAAGCTCGTTGCATTGTTCTCCACAAAACACAAAATTGAATAATGATTCTCTAGTGCCATTTATTGTGAATGTGATGTTATCAAATTCATCATGCACTTCCCACTGAGATAAGTTTGCTGTGTACAGTATATAATCCTTCAGATTTTTAGTAACCAAGCTTGAATAATAAATTTTCTTATCCTGCATACATAGACAATAAACAATAAAAGGCCCCTATGAGAACACAGGCTAAAATTGCAGCTATAATATCATCTAGCATAACGCCTAGAGGACCTTTGATATTTTTATCAATCAAATTTATAGGCCACGTTTTTATTATATCAAAAAACCTAAAGGAAAAAAAGCACAACAGTAATAAAGGATAATTCACTTCTTGGTTTAGCAATGTTGAAATTAGAAATATTGTCAGCAATTGACCAACTGCTTCGTCAATCACTACCTCTTTTGGATCATGTGAAGTCTGATAATGTTTTATGTAATTACTTGTGGACCACAATCCGATTAAGAATAAGAAAAAGATCATTGCTGCACCTAAAATTTTGTTACCTAGTATTAGAGGAACAACTGGATAAGCAGCTAAACTGCCTACAGTACCTGGCATTTTCTTTACTGTGCCAGATAGCCACCATGTTGATATCAATTTATATAAAAATTCCACAGTACACCAAACTACAAAATTAATTTACAAGAGCAGAAATAGTATCCTTTATAGATACGCTTTCATACAACAATCTATAGACCGCTTCACATATAGGCATTTTTATCTTTAGCTTCTCTGCTAAATTAAATGCAGATTGAGCAGTACTAAAACCTTCAGTCACTGACTTACCTTCTGACAGAATCTGCTGAACGTCAAAGCTATCGTTACTACTACCTATTTTAAACCCAAAGGACAGATTTCTTGAATTCAAGGACGTGCATGTCATAACCAGATCACCCAAACATGCTGGTCCAAGTAGCGTGTCTATATTAGCGTTACCTGTTTTTGCTAGATATAAAGCCTTTACTTCATTTATACTATTTGTTATCAGTGCTGCGTGAGCATTGCATCCGAGTTTTTTACTTAAAATAATTCCACATGCTATAGCAAAAATGTTCTTTAGTGCTGCACAAATCTGTACTGCTATGATGTCCCTGCTAAAGTATAGTTTAATATTTTCCTGCTGTAGTTCTGATATTAGCTTTGAACCTAATGCACTGTTTTGACATGCAAGAACCATTGAATAGGGTAGTTTTTTTGCAACTTCTATAGCAAAACTAGGACCTGAAAAAATGGCAACTTGATTGTTAGGTAAAACTTCATTTACTATTTCACTAGGTAGTTTTAATGTAGATCTTTCTATTCCCTTGCAGGCTAAGATTATTGCTACATCTTTTTTTAAGCCACAATCATGTAATTGCTGACATACCTGTCTTAGAGATTGGGTAGGAACAGCGATGATTATTGCTGAAGCATTAACTACTTCCCCAATAGCTAATTTTACTGACACGCTATCAGAAATTCTACAACCAAGTAATTTGTCACTTTCTCTTGTTCTATTGATTGATTCGAAAGTAGTTTTATTACGGGTCCACAAAGTCACATCTTGTTTATCACTTAGTGAAATTGCAATTGCTGTACCCCATGCACCAGCGCCTAAAATTGATATCGTCACACAATGCCTCTGAAAAGTATTACTTATACTTTAGAATGGTAGGATAAGTAAATTAAAAATATAACACAGATATATAAAATAGTTAAATATTTATTAACCTAAGTATTCTTTTAGTAATAATAGTTTTAACTCAATATTTACTAAAAATAATGTTATTCTTATGATATATAGTATATCTATTATGTTTTAGATCTATTTATATAATTTTGGAATGGTATATCTATTACTAGTAGTTTTGACCATTTGTTAATAAAAGTTTGATTTGTTACTTTCCTTAGTTATATATATTACTAAAATTATAAATTACTTACGGGGTGTAAAATATGCGTATATTACTAATTGAAGATGATCAAGTAAGTGCAAAGACTGTGGTTAACGCTTTAACTTCTGATGGGCACTTTTGTGATGTTGTAACTTCTGCGCAAGACTACAACAATAATATGGTTTCCTCAAATGGAGATCACTATGACCTAGTTATTCTAGATATACACTTGCCCGGTGATATTGATGGATATGATATATTGTTAAGACTAAGAAGTGCAAAAATTACAGTTCCTGTCCTGATACTTTCGTGCATATCAGCCGTTAATCAGAAAGCTAAAGGACTTGGATACGGCGCTGATGATTACTTAACTAAACCATTCCATAAAAGTGAGCTACTTGCTCGAATAAAGGCAATAGTACGTCGTACTAAAGGTCATCCTGAATCAGTGATCAAAATTGGTAATATAAATATCAATTTTGATCATAGGATTGTTGAGGTAAAAGGTAAAACGGTTCATCTGACTAATAAAGAATATTCTATGATAGAGTTGCTAGCGTTACGTAAAGGAACAGTACTAACAAAGGAAATGTTTTTAAATCATCTCTACAATGGTTTAGATGAACCTTCAGATAACAAAATAGTTGATGTCTTTATGTGCAAGTTGCGTAAGAAACTTGAAAGTGCAAATGATGGAAAAAGCCACATAGAGACCGTTTGGGGCAGAGGGTATGTCTTGAAAGAGTATGTTGATGAAGAGGAATATTCTAATGCCAATGTAGGTGAGAATAGTGGTGGCTATCAAGCAGAACAAGTAAAAGACAACGCGTAAAGTGCTTATACATTTGAATACGGCATAATTGATATTTATGTGAGTGTCTAGGTGAAATATAAGCCGGGTTCTGTTTATGTAGCTATTTATCTGGAGTAAATGTTACCATTTACTGCTTGCGATTTACCCGAGTAGATATGAGGAAAAACATAAGGTCTACTCTTATTTAATCTTGCTCCTAGCGTTGGTTACTCAACTACCAATGTTGCCATTGTTATGGTGTGCTCTTACCACACCTTTTCACCCTTACCTAAAATACTTTAGGCGGTAATTTTCTGTAGCCCTATAACTGGAGTTACCTCCGGCGGGCGTTACCCGTCACTATTTTTCCTTGGAGCCCGGACTTTCCTCTGTTGTGCTTATCACACAACAGCAGCTACTTATTTCACCTAGGGTTATACTTTAACATGAAAATCATAAAAGTAAAACAATTTCCCTGCTAATCAATGGTCCGCATATCAAACATAAGGCAACAGCTAAAGGTAATGTCTTGGTACATCATTATACCAAATCCCAATGGTAATAGGACAAATTGAAAAGTTTCTCTACGATGAAAAATTTAGCAAATTTATTATGTATCTTGTTTGATAACGAAAATTGGTATAACCTTTATGCTTAAGAAATTTACCAAGCGAGAAAAAAAGCAAAAAAAGCCCAGGTCGGTGGCTAATTATTTATATGTACCTCAAATA
>NZ_WQMP01000043.1:0-7123 GCF_013366855.1 Wolbachia endosymbiont of Madathamugadia hiepei | reverse complement strand
AACGTCTAATCTAGCTGCTTTTAAACCGCAACTGATCTAATTTTAAACGTTAAGAAATTTACTAAACAGACAAAAGGCAAAAGAAACCCCGTTAGCTAGTTATTCGCTATCTATCTTTTAAATTGGCGTTTTTTATTGTCTTAAACGCTTTAACAAGCGCATTTTAGCTTATATTAGGTAAAAACTTTGAAAGTTTATAAAGACATCAGGTGCACATAGTGCAAAAAATTAAACATAAGACGCCAAGTACATTGAGTTTTTTGTCGTTTAATCTGCACAGACTGAAGGTAAATAATAGCTTCAGTCTCATTATAAGGGAACTGGCGAAGGTTGTCAAGTAGTTTTTTTGTTTTTAGATATCCATCGAAACTTTAAAGTTATTTAATGTTGACGCTGTACACTTAAGTGCTAAAATAAAATGAGAAGTTTTTAGGAGTTCATATGGCAGCAGGCGGAAAAGCGAAAACAGCTAGTAAAAATAACCCTACTCAGCGTCAGAAAGCTAAGCAAAAAATGTATAAAGATAAACCGGTAAAACCAGTTAGATATATAGATCGCGACTCACGTATGAATTATATGTCCGCTGAATATGGGGATGGTAGTCTCGTTCAAGACGAGAGTGGTAATCCTATAAAGTGGGAAGCTGTATAGTGGGTTTAAATTTGTGGTTAAGATTACCGTTAACTCTAAGGAATGTGAAGTAGAGGCTGGGCTTACTATAATCCAAGCCTGTGAAGCTGTGGGCATTGAAATTCCACGCTTTTGTTATCATGAGCGCTTAGCAATCGCCGGTAACTGCAGAATGTGTTTGGTTGAAGTGGAAGGCGGACCTCCAAAACCAGTAGCCTCTTGCGCAATACCAGTTGCAGAGAGCATGATTATTCATACTGATACCCCAAAAGTCAAAAAGGCACGTGAAGGAGTGCTCGAGTTTTTGCTAATTAACCATCCGCTTGATTGCCCAATTTGTGATCAAGGTGGTGAGTGTGATTTGCAAGATATAACAATGGCCTATGGAAAGGGAACTAGCAGACTTGATGAACATAAAAGGGCTGTACCAAAAAAGCATTTTGGGCCACTTATTGAAACTGCAATGAATAGATGCATCCATTGCACTCGATGCGTTAGGTTCTTGTCTGATGTTGCAGGTACAAACGAACTTGGAGGAATTGGTAGAGGAGAAAATGTAGAGATCAGCACTTACATAAAAAGGCATATTAGCTCCGAGTTATCTGGAAATATCATAGACCTCTGCCCTGTAGGAGCTTTAACTTCAAAACCTTACTCATTTAAGGCGCGTCCATGGGAACTATCACATTGCGAAACTATAGATGTGCTCGATGCTGTGGGAAGTGCGATCAGAGTCGATTATCGCGGTCCGGAAGTGATGCGAATATTGCCAAGACTCAATGAAGAAGTGAATGAGGAATGGATATCAGACAAAGCTCGCTTTGCTTACGATGGACTAAAAGTGCAACGCCTTGACCAACCTTATACAAAGAAAGATGGTAAATTAATTCCGGTTGATTGGAATGAAGCACTAACTGTTGCTGCAAAAAAACTAAGAAGTACAAAGCCAAACAAAATAGCTGCAATTGCAGGTGATTTGGCGGATTGTGAGTCTATGCTTCTACTAAAAGAAATGATGCATAAGCTCGGTTCAGCAAATATAGATTGTAGGCAGGATGGAGCAAAGCTTATACAAAATAATCGTGGATCATATGTGTTCAACACCACTGCTCAGGGTATAGAAAATGCAGATTTATGCCTGCTTATAAACACAAATCCTAAAGTAGAGGCACCAGTTATTAATGCACGTATAAGAAAAAGATATTTACAAGGCAACTTTCCTATTGCAAGCATTGGTCCTGACATTGAATATTTGTATCATGTTGAGAAGCTAGGCGATAATCCTAGCATTTTAAATGAAATAGCGAAAGGAAATCACAAATTTTGCAAGCTGCTAAGCGCTGCTAAAAACCCTATGATCATCATCGGTCAAGATGCATTAACAAGAGATGATTCCGAATCAATTTTAGCTTTAGCTGGCACAATTGCAGAAAATTTTAACATGGTCAGAGATGACTGGAATGGTTTTAATGTGCTGCACAAAGCCGCAGCACGAGTTGGTGGGTTAGATATTGGATTTGTTCCCAAAAAAGGTGGAAAAGACACTAACCAAATACTAAAGCAAGCAGAAAGTGGCGATATGGAAGCTGTTTATCTTCTCGGTGCAGATGAAATTGACACATCAAAGTTAGAAGATACATTTGTAATTTATCAAGGTCATCATGGCGATAGAGGGGCACACATAGCAGATGTTATTCTACCTGGAGCTACATATATAGAGAAATATGCAACTTATGTGAATACTGAAGGGCGAGTGCAGAGAACAAATTTAGCTGTATTTCCCCCTGGTGAAGCAAAGGAAGACTGGTTGATTACTAAAAATTTGTCGCAATATCTGGGCCTCTCCTTCCCATATGATAGTTTATTTGACGTGAAAAAAAAATTAGATACTATAGGCCCACAGTTTAGAAACGCTGACCAGGTGGTAAAAAACAAATGGGTGCCAATTACCTGCAACGAGATAAAACTAAGCAGTGCGCCTTTCGCCCTAAAAGAATGTAATTTTTATATGACAGATTCCATAAGCCGCGCTTCAAAAATAATGGCAGATTGTACTAAAGCTTTCTATGGACACGCTAATTAACATTTTATTTGTTTTGGTGCCGTTACTGCTCTCAGTAGCATATTTGGTGTACTTCGAACGCAAATTTATTGGTGCAATTCAGCTAAGACATGGCCCAAGCGTAGTTGGACCTTTTGGGCTATTACAGCCATTTGCAGATGCAATTAAATTACTGATTAAAGAGCCGATAATACCATTTAGGGCAAATACCATATTGTTCATTATGGCTCCGATGCTCACCTTTATTTTAGCATTAATCGCCTGGGCAGTTATACCATTTGGTGCTGAGGTAATTACAGAAAACGGGCAACAGACAGTAATTCCTAAGGTGATAGCAAATATTAATGTTGGAGTACTTTATGTGCTAGCTGTATCCTCTTTAGAGGTATATGGCATTATTATTGCAGGCTGGGCAAGTAATTCCAATTACGCGTTTCTTGGCGCTATAAGGTCAGCTGCTCAAATGATCTCATACGAAGTTTCGATAGGCTTAATAGTTGCCACAATTATTGTCACAACTGGCACGCTAAATCTCGGGGAAATGGTAGTAACAAAGCATAATATGCCATTTTGGGTTGACCTACTACTCATACCTATGGCAATAGTGTTTTTTATCTCTCTCCTTGCGGAAACCAACCGTCATCCGTTTGATTTACCAGAAGCTGAAGCAGAGCTTGTCTCTGGGTATAATGTTGAATATTCATCAATGCCTTTTGCCCTCTTTTTCTTGGGAGAATACGCAAACATGATCTTAGCAAGCGCTATGACAACAATATTTTTCTTAGGAGGATGGTATCCTCCTCTAGAACTTAGTTTTTTGTATAAAACTCCAGGTTTAATTTGGTTTGTCTTGAAAATAGCTTTATTGTTGTTCATATTTATTTGGATTAGGGCAACAATACCTCGATATCGATATGATCAGCTAATGCGTCTTGGCTGGAAAGTGTTTCTGCCAATATCAGTACTTTGGCTAATACTCATCTCAGGAGTGCTACTTTTTACTGGGAATTTACCAGGTTTAGAGTTGTAAATATGCATGCTGATCACAATATTAAAATTTCTTTGATAAATTTTGCACTAAGGTTTCAAGACTTTTGTGCTATGGCTTTTTCTAATACCATTTCCAGCGCCCAAAACCGCCACCCGTGAGAACAAGTTGTTTTGGAATCGCTTGGTATACCTTGTAACCTACGCGAACTTTTATCTATGGTAATTTAATACAACGTAAAGTTCAGCTATATTAGCCTACTTCTACCACGTTTACATACGAACCAATTTGCCTAACTTTGCTGTAACAATTTTAAGCTTCTATTTTCACAACCTTATTTTTACCCGGCTTGTTCTCACAAATATAGGTACTTTTTTGCGGTTTTTGTAAAGAGTAAATAATTGGATTTTCGATAACGCTACAGAACCTGGTATTTTCTAAAAGTTTTTACATGATTTGCTAATAACTTAATAATTATTAAAATATCAGCTATAATTTTTATGTATTGGTATAAATAATGGGGGTATAAAAATGGATCTTAATCAACATATTAATAACCATGAATTAACACTATCAAATGTTACAATAAAAAAAGTAATAGAAAATTTGCAACAGCACAAAGGTGATCTCTCAAATATTACTCAGTTTTCTTTGAGGAACAGTGATATTAAAAATGAAGATCTAATGGCTCTAATTGATTTATTACATGATAAACTTCAAAATCTTAAATGGCTTGATTTATCGTACAACAATATTGGAAATGAAGGTGTTCTGGCTCTAAGTAAGGCATTTGAAAATGGTAAACTTCAAAATCTTAGAAAGCTTTATTTATTTTCCAACAATATTGGAAATGAAGGTGTTCTGGCTCTGAGTAAGGCATTTGAAAATGATAAACTTCAAAATCTTAAATGGCTTGATTTATCGTACAACAATATTGGAAATGAAGGTGCTCTGGCTCTAAATGAGGCATTAAGAGAGAGAGAACTTCTACGTTTTGATTTAAGTCACAACAATACTGAAAATGAAGACATAGAAGCCTCACGTGAATTACAAAATGGCGGCGAACTTCCTATATCTTTTAATAATAATACTACAAATGAAAAAGAAACATTAATTCTATTAAATAATTGGAATAATGTCAACAATAATCTAGAAAGTTCAGGTGACAATCAAAACAATGATCATCCTCAACATGTTAAACAAATAATACAAAAAGAGTTTCATATACCTGAAATTCATCCAATTGACTCAGAGTTGAAGAAAAGAAAGCTAAGTGCAAAGGAAAGTGAGCAGTTAAACTATTTCAAAAACGCAATTGTAGCAGCGAAGAACCCAGGTGAAATGCACAAAGTTGTCGATGAAGCAATAGATATTGGAATGAGGATGAATGGGCGTTATGAGAATGATCAGAGTTTTGCTGAGTATGTCGTATTAGGCATGCAGGAGCATGAATTCAAAAAAAATGATCAGAAGAAGGTAATGCAAAAACTAATGCTGAAGGGAGCAGAGTTTCATGACCACCTATTGAAAAATAAACCAATAGGTGAGATTTATAAAGAACTGCAACCAGAGGTCCAGCCACAGATAGAAAAGCAACTTGAAGAGTGGAAAAAAGCCGGTGCAAATGCTGCTCAAAGAGGAAGCGTAATAGGTGTTGAAATAGATAATAAAACAGTTTTTACAGAATATTCTAAAGACAGCATAATAGAGACTGCAAAAGTACTAGAAGGTATAGATCCAAATATTGGACTAGGCAGCCACATAATAAAAGTAGGCGGTGGTGAAGTGGAAATCAGAAAAGAAGAAGGGGATAGAAGGAACTATACTGATGTACTCGGTGGTTTTGAAATAACATTTCCTACAAGTATTGGTGGGCTAGTAATTACAGTGTACCACGATGTAAAAAACTACGACCAAATACAAGTGAAAGTAGAAGATACGGAAATGTTGTCTAAACTACAAGCGAAAGGCGAGGAAATAGGGAAAAACTGTCTCTTTGGTGGAATGAAAATCGAAGAAGCAGTGGAAAGGGGAGGTTTCCCTAGAAGCGGCTTTTTGAGTGAAAAAAAAGGCAGCTAATGAAACATTGTCTTCGTCTTCATGGCAAGGTAAGGTACGTAGAGGTAGTCACGGAACCTCTAGTCAGCTGTAAACAATGAGGGAGGGTTTTCCTCCTTCTCGGGAACGTTCCCTAATAAACACCTGTTTTAAGGTTTAGGACCAGTTCGAACAGCAGATTCACTGGAAGTATTTCCACTTGCACTTTTCCTAGCATTACCTCCAGATCCAGCTTTGCCTGTAGAAAAGACCTTTGACATCATTTTTGCAGGTGTATCACCAGAGCTGAGTGCTGCCCTGTAATTACCAGAAAGTTCTGCAGCCATTCCTGGTAGAATATGCAAAAAGTGATAAAACAGAAACAATATTAGAGCTAATTTTAATAATTCTCCAATGAGAGAACTGCCAAACTCTATGTATGTAAAGTTGAACAGACCAAGTATGCTGCTCTTTTTAAAACTATAATTTTGCATCATACATGCAAGAGTATTTTTATTCTCGTCTTTATCACATTCGCCGCTTTGCAATTTAAACCACTGTTTTTTACTATCCAATATTTTTATCTCTTCCTTGTCAAAATGTAAACCTTTAAAATAGATTTTATCACATGCTATAAACATAAAACGCTAACTATAGATTAGCCGACGAAGAAAAAGCCCTCTATTTCCAGCTCTTTCTTCGTCGGCTAATCTATAGTTAGCGTTTTAAGCACTTCTAAAAGCTTTTGTTTTTCAATTTCTCCTGGAAGATCTTTATTTGTACTGCTAGAAGCACTTGGTTCTTGTGTTCGATCTGTGGCAGTTTCTCTTGAAGCAGCGGTACCCTTCCAATTTTTGAACTTTTTAGCAATAGCTTTTCTTATTTCTTTTGGTGCTTTCATAACGTTTTCTCCTTTTGTATTAAAATTTGTTAATCGAGTGTAGTAGTTGAAGTGTTCTAGTTGCACACTCTATAGATTCGGTTCAATTAGCGTTGCCTTGCTGCTTGAAATGTTTTCCTGTAAAAATTTAGCTTACCTTTTACATCGGCTTATTTAAGCTGCACTAGCACGATCTGCTTTTTTTGGAACGTAGGATTTTCTAGGGATTATCCTATTAAATTCTATGATATTATTTTTTGTATCATTGTTAAGAACGTCAATACTGAAAATAAATACCGACCAGGGCTTTTTTTGCTTTTTTTCTCGTTTAGTAAATTTCTTAATATTACAGCTAAAGCAGTTCAAGAGACTGTGAAGGGCGTCATTTCTTAATTTAAAACACAATATTTTTAATTATTATGGAAAGACTGGATTCCAGTGGGCTTTGTTGCATGGCAACTAAAAAATCTAGTGGTTACTGACGAAATTCATTATAAAGTGGCTATTTAACTACCGAAGAAAGAAT
>NZ_WQMP01000042.1:0-7241 GCF_013366855.1 Wolbachia endosymbiont of Madathamugadia hiepei | reverse complement strand
GCTATTGTTTATCTTCAGTCTGTGCAGATTAAATGACAAAAAAACTTAGTGTATCTGGCGTACCATGTTTAATTTTTTGCACTATGTGCACAGACTGAAGATAAACAATAGCTTCAACCTTGTGATAACGGGCTTGGTGAGATTTGTCAAGTAGTTTTTTTGTTTCATCCAACGCGCTACCAAAAGCTATGCAAGAAGTCTATTCTACCAGTATCTCTCTCTTTCCCAAGTAGTTTGGAGCACTGACAATACCTTCCTTTTCCATTCTTTCAACAATATTTGCAGCTCTGTTATATCCTATTCTAAGTTGTCGTTGAATGTAACTAGTTGAAACCTTTTTATCTCTCTGAATGATAGCCACTGCTTGGTTGTACAGGTTGTTCTCTTCATCTTCTGTTTCACCGTCTAATTCTGCAGAGGAATTTTCATCCTCCTTGGTGATTTCCTCCATGTAGTTCGGCTCACCTTGCATTTTCAAATGATCAACTATATTTTGCACTTCATTATCACTCACAAACGGACCGTGAACTCTAATAATCTTACCACCAGAGGCCATATAGAGCATATCACCCATACCTAGCAATTGTTCAGCCCCTTGTTCACCAAGTATTGTTCTGCTATCTATTTTAGAAGTCACAGCAAAACTGATTCTCGTTGGGAAGTTTGCCTTTATCACACCTGTTATCACATCCACAGATGGACGCTGCGTTGCCATTACGATGTGTATTCCTGCAGCACGAGCCATTTGCGCTAAACGCTGAATAGAGCACTCTATTTCTTTGCCAGCAACAAGCATCAAATCTGCTATTTCATCTACGATCACCACGATATACGGAAATGTTTCCATCTTGATTGGTATTTTTTCAAACAAGGGTTTGCCTGTTGTTGAATTAAAGCCAATTTGCACAACACGCTCCAATTCTATCCCATTATTCATCGCTTCTGTGATTTTTTGGTTATAGTTTATCACATTGCGCACATTCAAATACGACATCATACGATAGCGATTTTCCATCTCTTTTACTATCCACTTAAGAGCAATAACAGCCTTTTTTGGCTCCGTTACCACTGGCGTTATGAGATGCGGTATTGCATCATATATTGAAAGCTCAAGCATTTTGGGGTCGATCATTATCATCTTGCATTCGTTGGGATTTAATCGATAAACGAGTGAAAGAATCATGGTGTTAATTGCAACTGATTTACCCGATCCTGTGGTTCCAGCAACAAGCAAGTGTGGCATTTTGGCCAAATCGGCAATAACTGATTTCCCGCTTATTTCTTTGCCCAGCGCAATTGGAAGGTTTAAATTTGCACTTTGGTATTCTGGCGATTCAAGCAAGTCACGCAGCATGACAATTTCTCGCTCCTTGTTTGGCAATTCTATTCCCATGGCGTTTTGTCCACGAATTATTGAAATACGCGCAGAGAGCGCACTCATTGAACGTGCAATGTCATCCGCAAGACCAATTACTCTTGCAGACTTTGTGCCGGCCTGTGGCTCAAGTTTGTACAAAGTCACAACTGGTCCATAACATACATTGATAATTTTTCCTTGCACGCCAAAATCACTCAGAACTTGCTCCAGCAAAGATAAATTCTTGTTGCTCTCCATCTCATTCAACTGTTTTCTCTGCAAAGACTCTTCTGCCTTAGAAAGTAAATGAATACTTGGAAACTCAAACCCACTAGAAGGTTTAAAAATCTCTCCAGTAACTTTTTTCTGTCTTTCTTTTGGTTGCTGTCTGGTAGCAACTTGAGCTCTATGTTGTTCTTCCACTACTGATGATACAATAGAATGTTCAGCAGTTTTACGTAGCCTGAAAAACAGAACATTTGCAAAAAGGGAAGCTATTTTTTTACACAAGAAGAATATAAAGTAAATCGTTCTCTTCCAACCGATTAGTCCCACAATACCTATTGACATTGCTACTGTGAATATATAAAATGGGTAGTTACTAATTAGTGCATTTCCTATTATTCCACCGTGCATATACCTTGCAGTGATGCCGAGTGAAAGTTGTGCTAATATAGCGCATATCCCTAAATTAATTAATGTTAAGTAGAGAATTTTCAGCAGCCTTTTTGATGGCCTGAGGATCAAAAAATAAACTATAGTTGTAGCTACTGCAATACTAGTTAATCCAAGAAATTGAACTAATATATCAGCTAAATACGAGCCTACTATTCCACATAAATTCGTTACTTCTTCATCTGTAGCTGTGTTTAAGGATGGATCTTTATAGTTGTAGCTAAAAACTGATATATATAAATACATTAGGGGCAACAGGCATATTGCTGATTTCAGATATTTTTTTAGCATCTACTTAAAAGTAGTAATTTATCGTATATTTTACACAGTGAACTGCTATTAGCAATATCATCACAGATAAATCTAACCCGTTGAATGGTCGTATATACCTTCTAATAATCTTTAGTGGTGGATGGGTAAGTCGGTTCAAATTATGCATTATGTTGCTCACAACTTCGTTATACATATTTACCACATTAAGCTTAATCAGCCAATTTAAAGCAATCCAACATATTAGAATGAAGCTATAAAGATCAAATAACGTGTTGAGTAAATATATTATTGGGTGCATGCACGTTTATTACATAAAAATTATATATAAAGATAGATATTTAGGAGTTCTAAATCAATCCCTCAAACTCAAAATGCTGTTTTCGTTACCTTTACTCTGAATTATATACTATTTAATAGCGACTGTTTTAATGACGATCGTAGAAGTACTCTCTATGTCTTATTCCAACAATTTTCACTATGCGTTCTAAATTGTTTACTTGATAAACCATACGGTAGTCACCTACTCGTATTCTGCGGTACCCTTTAAGATCATGCGATAAAGACTTTCCCACTTTATCAGGAGAAACTTTGAGGCGTTTTTCTATCGCTTTTTTAACTCCTAACTCTATTGTTTTTGGAAGATCCCTTTCAGTAACATTATCTAAAAATTCGATTTCATAAAGCTCTATTTCCATTCGACATCTTCATACTTGATTCCTTTCGCACCTGGAATATCGCGTTGAATAGCAAGCTTAAGTAGTGCCATGTTTTCCTCATGTTCAATCGCTTCTTGTATAAACTCCTCTGCTAGCCCTTGAACGGACTGTTTTTCGCTTTAGCCAAGCGAGCAAGGTCCTCTAAAGTTTCTTTGCTGAGAGCTATACTAGTGCTTGAACCCGCCATATGCTTTACCAAAATCTACTACTATAACGATTATACAATAATTTTTCTAATTTTTCAATAAAGGAAGTTACTGATGTATAAAAAGAATTTTGCGCACCTGCGTTAATAAACAATTAGAAGCTAGGTTTGCAACTACTGGTCGCGCAGTTGGTCTATGGATATAATACTGCCATTTGGCAGGTTTTCAGTGTGTCTTTCACTATTATATTCTTTGTCAGAATCAATACTGATCTTGTCAAATATTAAAACATCCCCTGAAACTTTATCATGGAATCCGCTAATGGCAAAAAATGGCACGGTAATTTGCTCTTGTTTTCCGCGGAAACTCAAACTTACGCTAAATTTATCCTCAAAAATTTTTAAATCATAGAATTGATGTTGTAATATAATAAGCACTTGAGTAGGGTATGACTTTCTTAGGTAATCTGGCACGATAACACCGTTAAAATAAGTGAAAAATAATATTTCTAAATGAGGAGTAAAATCATTGCCTGATATGATATCTAAAGCCTTTTTAATGACTTGAAACTTGACGAAATTAAGCGATCTCTTATAATCTATTTTGTCCATACAACTTTTGCACATGTAAATTCTGGGGGAACTTCTGTTACCCGGCGTTCCCTGAACCGTGCTTGTAGCAATGAAGTTATAGTGCTAAATTAAGCAGCTAGTGCTACATTGCTGTCAGCAGCAAAATTATTGTTTGCATTTAAATTACGAACTCTTAACGGTGGTGTCTAACCGAGCAAAGTTACCATCTTTACTATGCATGTCGATCCTTATTCGCCCCCATATAAATTAAAAACATGGTGGAGGCGCCGAGTACTGCCCTCGGGTCCAATACACCTATTACAAGGTAATTTTATTGCCATAGTGTATAAAATGCACATAGCTATTATATAATAATATCAAGTAAATGTCAAGATATTTAACTTTAAGTTAATCGGTAGCTAATACCAATTCCCACTACACAGAAAGCGGACAGATAACAGTGGAAAAAGCTACCCAATAGAAACAAAACTACTTGACAAATTCTTTCAATCCCCTTATCATAGTACTAAAGCTATTATTTAACTTCCTAATCTGTACAAGTTAAAATGACAAGAAAACTTGTATTTGGCGTACTATTGTTTAATTTTTTGCACTATGCGCACTGTATGTCTTTTTAAAACTTCAGGTTTTTGCCCATACAAGCTGAAACGCGCTTATAAGTCGTTTAAGACATCACCCAACGCCGGATTTTAAAATAGAGAGTGGAATAACTAGCTACCTCGGGGTTTTATTGTCTTTTTCCTCTGTCTGGTAAATTTCTTAAATATTATAGCTTAGACTAGTTGCATTTAAAAGCAGCTAAATTGCAGCGTTTAAGGCATAAAAACGCCAATACTAAAAATAAATACCGACCAGGGCTTCTTTTGCTTTTTTTTCATTTAGTAAATTTCTTAACATTCATAGCTAAGGTAATTTAAGGGTACACGGCGTTATAAAAAACGCCAAAAATAATCGCCCTTTTCTGCTGATGTGCAAGAAGTCTATTACATTAGTAACTCTTCACTAAGTCTACTAATGCGGCAATATTTTCAACTGGAGTGTCAGGAAGCACTCCATGTCCGAGATTAAATATGAAAGGTAAATCCCTAAAGCAATCTATTATACGCTTCGCTTCTTCAATTGCTTTAGCTTTGTTATACGCCAAAAGACTAGGATTGAGGTTCCCTTGCAAAGGGACTTTCAGGTTTTCTTTTGCCCATTCTATTGGAATGTCATAATCTATACTCACTGCTGATACACCCGTTTGGTTACAGTAATCCTTATAAAAACTTCCAGCAGATCTTGGAAAACCTATTATTGGAAAATCTGGGAACCTATCCCTTATCGCTAAGGTAATCTTCTCTGTCGGCTCAATAACATATTTCTTAAATAGCTCTTTCGACAACGCTCCAGCATTACTGTCAAACAACTGTATAACATCTGCTCCAAACTCTATTTGCTTAATCAGATAGACAATTGTTGCCTCCGTTATCCGCTCAATTATTTTTGCCAAGCCCAAAGAACAGAAATTCAGCACTTTAGAAAAAGTTTTGCTACTTTTACCTTCTATGATGTACGAAGCAACTGTCCATGGACCCCCAGCAAACCCTATGAGAGACTTTTCTTCCGGCAAACAACTCCTTACTCCCTTTATAGCGCTTAGAATTGGCAGGGTCTTAGCTTCAATTTCTCGTGGACTTCCCAGCTCTTTAAAATCTTCCACGGGCCTTATCACCGGACCTACGCCACGCACGAAGTTTACATCACAACCCAAGGCATCAGCCACTATTAAAATGTCAGAGAAGATTATCGCTGCATCCATGTTAAACCTTGCAATTGGTTGCAGTGTCAGCTCTACCACTAAATCTGTGCTATAACACATCTCTATAAAATTACTCACGTTTTTTACCGCCTCGCGGTACTCAGGGAGAGATCTACCCGCCTGACGCATTAGCCAAATTGGTGTCTCCTTACCCTGCCTGCCCTCACTTATGGTTCTTGCTACTATTGTTTTACTGTTTTCCAATTTGATTAATCTGTCTTCCTTTGTACAGCAAAGTATAACAGTAGTAATAGTTTTATCAACGGTCTGTTATTAACTTAAAATTCTATGAAGATTCTTATTGCCCTACTTGTGGATAAGTATGTTAGTAACTTTTATATGTTATTGATTTTCTCTATTAACTCATGTGTATAAGTAAAATGTTCAGATTGTTGGTAATCTTCCCTTATGGAAAAGGTTTTCCCATTGTGTGCTGTTATATAATTATGTGCACACCAGTGAAAAAGTTGTTGATCAATTGTTAGTATCCGGTATCAACAGATAATCCACAAATTAATTTGACATTATTCACATGCTTATTAAACATTTAACAACACTTTTCTTGGTAAACCTGATCCAAAAATATTTTTACCATTAGTAGGAAGCGAGTTGAGTAAAAAAGAGACTTTTATAAAACGGGTAGCGTACAGAATTTTTTTGTTTCTTTTCAAAAGGGCTCGTATGCTGAGAGAGTGTGCAACTGAAGCATTAATGAAGGATTTACCAGATCTTAATATATTCAACGGTCTAATAAAATTCCATGACTGCAATATAACTGATATGATGACTCCACGCATAGAAATATGTGCAGTGGACATTGAATCGAGTAAACATGAGGTAATGAAGAAAATAAAAAATATCCGTCACACTAAGGTGTTAATTTATAAAAATGATTTTGATAATGTGATAGGTTTTTTCTATGTAAAAGATGTTATCCTAAACGAAGACGAAGGTTTTAGCCTGAGGAAACTTGTACAAAACGTGATATTCGTGCCACCCTCAATGAAGACCACCAGCCTTTTCGTCAAGATGAGATCCTCCAGATCGTATTTGGCTGTCGTGTTGGATGAATATGGTGGAACTGATGGCTTAATTTCAGTAACTGATCTTGTGGAAGAATTGGTATCAAATATTAACAGTGGAAGTGAACCTTCTGAGTATGCAATTGTAAAGTTATCTCAGAGTAAGTTTGAGATATCAGCTAGAACTCTGATAAAGGACATAGAGGAAAATCTAAAAATAGAATTGCGCAGCCCTGAGGAGGATTATGCCACACTTGGTGGGTTAATTCTTTTAGTCGCCGGCAAGGTACCCTCTGTAGGTGAAGTTGTTAAGTACAAAAATGGTGTGAAATTCGTTGTTAAGAGTGCGAGTGAGAGGTACATTGATAAGGTAATATTAGACTTAAGTGATTACAGAAACTAGATTAGATCTCTTGCACAACCTGCTTTCTAATTTTGCGTTAAAACTTGCTTACGCTCCTCAAATACCTCAAGTATTCTGCGGTTGCGTTTCTCCTGAAAATTCCCTACCATAAATCAGTTATGAAAGAGATCTATTGATATTCCTTGTGAGGAAGTGTTTTGCCTTTAGTCTCTGTGAACAAAATTTTAGAGAAGCCATATGAGAGAACCAACGAAGTTTAAAAAACCCATAAAAACCTCAGCAGTCTTGTCAAAT
>NZ_WQMP01000207.1:0-664 GCF_013366855.1 Wolbachia endosymbiont of Madathamugadia hiepei | reverse complement strand
AACAATTTCAGGAACTTGCGCTATTGCAGAAATTCCAAAATCTAGATCTTCACTATTGACGTTGTTGCCATATCTCTCATGGTAAAGTGCCGACAAACTTGCAAAACATGCAATCAGAATCGACATAGGGTGAGCAGTTTTTGGAAATGCTTTAACTAAGTTTACAACCTGCTCTGGCACTTTAGATAATTCCTCTATTTTCAGAAGAAACTTTTTGTGTTGCTCTAAATTAGGCAACTCACCATAGAGTAATAGATAAATTATAGCAGTAAAATCATTATTCTCTGCTAAATCAGCTATATTATGTCCCCTATACTTAAGAACTCCTTCATCTCCATCAATGAATGTAATTGCGGAAGAACACGAAGCTGTGGAAACAAACCCTGGATCATAAGTAAATAACCCTGTTGTCTTGTACAAATCCTTAATATTTAATACATCAGGACCTATTGTTCCGTTTAATATGGGTAGCTCAATCTTTAATCCGTTGCTTAATTCTAATAACGCTTTTTTATCCATCACTTAGGTCACTCAAATTTTATACAAGGCATACAAACCGAGGAGTATATATTAACCTAGTCTCTGTGAACAAAATTTTAGAGAAGCCATATGAGAGAACCAACGAAGTTTAAAAAACCCATAAAAACCTCAGCAGTCTTGTCAA
>NZ_WQMP01000041.1:0-7549 GCF_013366855.1 Wolbachia endosymbiont of Madathamugadia hiepei | reverse complement strand
TAGTTTCTCTATTTGTAGCTAAGTTAAACTACCAGTTTTTGCTACATCTTTCCTTATTTTCTCATGATAAACTTTTTTCACAGAGACTAGTCAACAGACAGTAAAAAATATTCTTGCAGAAGGAGAAAAAAGTGATATTTTAATTGGAGTATAGGGTTTAATGCAAAACCCTATAAGTCATAGTTTTAGGGAGGGTGAAATGGTTAACGAAAACGAGCAAGATGCTGATAAAAGCCAACAGCTAGAAACACTTAAAAGTGAAAACGAAAATCTGAAAGGTCAAAATCAACAACTGGAAGAACTTAAAAGTGAAAATGAAAAGCTGAAAGATGAAAGTAAAGAGCTGAAAGACGAAAACCGACAACTGGGAACAATTAAAAGTGAAAATGAAGAGCTGAAGACAAAACTACAGGGATCTGAGAGCAAAAATAAAGAACTAAAGAGTCAAATCCAAGATCTGCAAACACAACTTGAAAGTAAAGATGGAAAGCTGAATACAAAACTACAGGAATTTGAAAATGTACAAGCCCAGCTTACAAAAAAGGAAGGAGAGGTTAACAAGCTGAATGGTCAAGTAACTAAGCTTACTGAAGAAAAGAATCAACTAGATAAGGATCTAAATAGTACTAAGCAAAGCTTGAATGAAAAAGATGAGGAACTTGAGAACATAAAAACTCAGTTTGCAGAAAAGGAGGGAGAGCTAAATAGTGCAAATCAAAGGGTTTTGCAATTAGAATGGGAGCAAGATACAGTACAGCAGAAGTTGAAAGCACTTGAGGATGAGAATAACAACCTGAAGACAAAACTGCAGGGATCTGAAAGTAAAATTCAAAAACTAGAAAGTCGAGTCAAAGAGTTAGAAGTACTTAAAAGTGCAAATGAAAGTCAAATCAAAGATCTACAGGAACAGCTTGAGAGCAAAAATAAAGAGTTGGAGAATAATAAAGACAGAAAATCCCCAGCAGTAAATGTTCAAGGAGTAAAAAGTAAGGTAAACTATACCTCTGCTTCTTTCATATTATCTGGGGTGTGTACTGTTGGTGCAAGTTTAGCAACACCTTATTTAGCAATATGCGCTACACTTGCTGTAGCTGCGTCGGTTTTTCTTGCATTAGGGGGTTACTGTTTGTACAAAGCAAATACTACACTTAGCAATGTTGAAGTTGATCAACAAGATAACCAGCAATTGCTTGAAAGTAGTCCGTAGAGTTTTATCTCTACTTTTAGCAGGTTTAAAAGTGTGAGCTGTAGTGTTGTATCCATTTAGGGGTGCGTGGTGAAGCAAAAGTGGTGATATCCCAGCGCGTAACGCTGGAATGGCTTTGTTGTAAACTCACTTTTGCTCTATGATTACCTTTTTATGGCATCTTGTCTATCTCATTTTACCATTCCGCTGAACAGATACTGCTATAATGCTGATAAGCCTAGTACTCAATAGCTTTACTAAGTCAAGAGAAGTATATAGCTCAACACTCCACCACTCATTAAGTATTTCATCTCAGTTGCAGTTTGTACACAGCACTTAAGTTGAATGGATTGCTCTGAATTATCCTTTCTTTTGATGATACATTCTAGATTTCCATTTGGCACTATTTCACCTTTTATGCTCATTATCTCACTACCATCAAATATTTTTCTGGTTACTCCATCTTGAAATGCAAGCGGAAGAACACCCATACCAACTAAGTTGGATCTGTGTATACGTTCAAAGCTTTCTGCAATTACAGCTTTAATTCCTAGCAGCGCAGTACCCTTTGCTGCCCAGTCTCTGCTTGAACCTGTACCATATTCTTTTCCTGCAACGACAACTAATGGAACAGCTTCTTCTTTATACCGCATTGCTGCATCAAAAATTGACATAGTCTCTTGAGAAGGAATGTGTTTTGTGTAACCACCTTCATTGCTCACCATTTCGTTTCTTATTCTGATATTAGCAAAGGTTCCAAGCATCATTACGTTGTGGTTACCACGACGGGACCCATATGAGTTGAAATCCTGTGGTTCAACTCCAAGACCTTTCAAATATATACCTGCAGGACTGTTTGAAGCAATATTTCCAGCAGGAGAAATGTGGTCAGTAGTTACACTGTCGCCAAACATTGCCAGTATTCGCGCACCCTTTATGTCGACCATGTTGTTTTTATCATTCTCCGTCAATAAATTATCAAAATAAGGAGGGTTTTGTGTATAAGTGCTTTCCGTGTTCCAGTTGTAGATTTCACTTTTCTCACACTTTATCTTTTGCCAATGTTCGTCACCGAAGAAAACATTCTCATACTTTTGTATGAACATCTCACGTGTTACCACATTTTTAACACAATCTTCGATTTCACTGTTCGTTGGCCATATATCTTTGAGGTAAACGTCATTTCCATCCTTATCTTTGCATATAGGATCTTTTGCTAAGTCAATCTGCACAGTACCTGCAAGTGCATACACAACGACAAGCGGTGGAGATGCTAAATAATTGGCTTTGATTAAAGGATGGATTCTTCCTTCAAAATTGCGATTACCAGATAAAACCGCGGCGACGGTTAAGTTCTTGCTTTTAATAGCATTCTCTATATCTTCATTAAGCGGACCGGAATTTCCAATGCAGGTTGTGCAACCGTATCCAACCAAATTAAAGCCTAAAGCATTTAGATCTCTCTGTAATCCTGATTTTTCTAAATATTCTGTTACAACTTGTGATCCCGGGGCAAGAGAAGTTTTAACCCAAGGCTTTGATTTTATTCCAAGTTTAATCGCATTGCGAGCTACAAGACCAGCAGCAATCATCACACTTGGGTTTGAGGTGTTGGTACAGCTAGTTATTGCTGCAATAACTACACTTCCATCTTGAAGTACATCACTTGCCTTTGACTCACTAATTGAAAATGATGTAGAAAAAGACTCTGCCACTTGTGAGAGAAAAACCTTATCTTGTGGTCTTTTTGGACCAGCCATTACTGGCTCCACGCTTGATAAATCAAGCTCTAGTACGTCAAAAAACGCTAACTCGTCACTGCTTCGCCACAGTCCTTGCTCTTTTACATAGACTTCAACCAACTTAATCAGTTCCTCCGGCCTCCCGGTTAAGCTTAAATAATCTAGTGTTTTCTGATCAATAGGAAAAAATCCACAAGTTGCACCATACTCTGGAGCCATGTTGGCTATGGTTGCCCTATCTGCCACAGATAAATAATCCAAACCATCACCATAAAATTCCACAAATTTACCAACAACACCTTTTGTTCTTAAGATATTTGTGACTGTTAGCACTAAATCAGTTGCAGTTACTCCTTCTGGAAGTTTTCCAATTAATTTAAATCCTATTACCTCTGGAATCACCATACTAATGGGCTGATCAAGCATCACAGATTCAGCTTCTATTCCCCCAACGCCCCAGCCAAGGACCGACAAACTATTAACCATAGTAGTGTGGCTGTCTGTGCCAACTAAGGTATCAGGATATACAACCCCATTATCGTTACATACAACTCGTGCTAAATACTCGATGTTTACTTGGTGACAAATTCCTGTGCCAGGCGGCACTACCCTAAAATTTGTGAAGGATGATTCGCCCCATTTCAAGAATTGATATCTCTCCAAATTTCTTTTTACTTCCAGTTCAACGTTTTCACCAAATGCAGAAGCACTTGCATAACTATCTACTTGAACAGAATGGTCTATTACAAGATCAACCGGTACAGACGGATTTATTTTGCTTGGATCACCTCCGCTTTTTTTCATATAACTACGCATTGACGCTAAATCGACAATAGCGGGAACTCCTGTAAAATCCTGCATCAATACCCTTGCTGGTTTGTAGCTAATTTCGTGATTAATGTGTTTCTCAACGCAACTCGCTAGTGTTTTTATATCATCCAACTTTACGTTCACTCCATCTTCGTTGCGCAATAAGTTCTCAAGCAATACCTTGAGCGAACAGGGTAATTTAGTTAGATCTATTCCTAAAAACCTACCAGCAGCGCTGAGGCTAAAGTAGCTATATGACTTTCCGTCAATGTTTAAAATTGTTTTTGAATTTAAAGAATTATTCATCACGTATAACCATTATTTAAATGAAAAGACCCACAATCTTACCATTGCTGCAAAAACCTCAGGAATAAACATATTTAATCCTGATTGTCAACAGTAAACTGAGGCTAACTATTTCATGTCAAGTTTATGAGAGAAAAAACAATACCTTTGCGGTAGCTGGCTGGATTCAGATTTTTTAGCCATAGAAACAGAACTAAAAAAACTACTTGACAACCTTCACCAACCCTGTTATCATGATAATGAAGCTATTATTTATCTTCAGTCTGCGCAGATAAAACGATAAAAGCAACGTGCTACAATGTTGAACAAAATATCTTAGAATTCAAGAGAACAATTCCTAGAAGATTTTTGTATCCTAAAAAAGGCAAATCGTGCTAGTGCAGCTTAAATAAGCCGATGTAATTGAATGGAACCAACCGGACCGCTTAAGGTTGATAGACTTCAGGAAAACCAAAATACCGATATTATGGAGTGAACAGCTCGAGAAGTTCTACGGTTCGACAGAAAAAGCTGCTTATACCAATTCCCATTACATAGGATAATAACGAGAAAAAGGCCCATACTGAAGCAAGTAAAACAGCATGGTAAAGTTGCATATCTGCTACCTGTGTAATGGGAATTGGTATTAGTATGTTAGCGTTGACAATTGTTGTAATATTATCTATAATATTCATATAATAATAATTGAGTAAGAATAAAGTGAATTTTAGCAAATATGTTGACGGTGACAGATTATCTTTGAATGGTAATGAATTATTTTTGGATAATATCAGATTAGATGTCAAAAAATTGGTAAACTTTTTGAAAGATCACAGAGACATCACATATCTAACTCTAAATAGTTGCAAGATTGGTAATGAAGACATAAGGGAATTAGCTAATCTCACACATCTTAAGTTACTCGATTTAAGTGATAATGAAATTGATGATAAAGGTGAGCCCTTAGCTCCCCTTATAAACCTTGAGTGGCTTGATTTATCGCACTACTTTGTTGATGATATTGATCGTGATTTTCAAGATGAAATTGGTGATGGAGGTATAGAAGACGTAGCTCGCTACCTTAGAAACTTTGAGGAGTTTTTATCGGGAAACAAAATTGGTGATAAAGGTGTAGAAGCCTTAGCCCGCTACCTTAGAAACCTTAAGGAGCTTAATTTATCGGGAAACAAAATTGGTGATAAAGGTACAGAGGCCCTAGCTAAGCTTCCAAACCTTACTGAACTTGATTTAAGTTCTAATAAAGTTGATTGTGAAGGTTACGAGGCTTTAGCTAGATCTTTCTATGTAAAATATGTCAGAGGTGATTTTCGGATACATCATGATGTTTTTAAATTCTTTGTAGACTTGTACTACAAAAACCAATCTATCGATAATCTCAGTGAAGATAGCGTGAAAGAGGCAATTTTTAATGTTGCCAGACATGGTCAAGGTGAAAAAATTGTTCAATATACACTTGCAAAACCCAATGAATATCCTTTCCTAATTAACTCACGAGATGAATATGGACATACACTATACCATTATTACACTCACTCTCCTGAGATGCAAACGTTCTTATTTGAACATGGCTTAATTCCTGAAAAAGAAACTGAGTTACAGAATATTTTACAAGACCGCCAGTCTACCCATAGAACACCAGTAGTCAATCAAGTAAATTTTTTTACCAAGAAACTAGTTGAATCCATAAAAGCAAGCAAAAAAGAGTTAGAGCAAGCAGCAACTTCTTATGTAAAAAACATACCTAAACTACTTGAGCAATATCAAAGTGATCCAGTAAGACTAAGACTGCTTAGTTTAAGTGATAGTGAAAAGAAAAATGTAATGGAAAATGTGCTTTCCAATGGCAGTCCTATACCAAACGATCAAGATTTTATTAAGACTGTAATTAATAAAGCTAAGCAAGCATTAGAGGAACAATATTTGATAGGAGATACGGCTAGACTTCAGTACGATTATGCAAGGGATGATGCAAAAGTTACTATACCTGAGTCTATAGGTTATGTTAAACTGCATATTGATAAGCTCTCTCTTTCTATTCCATTAGATAAAAGGAAAGAATTGCTTGTTACTCTTGCACAGCAGAACCCAAAGTTAGTGGAAAAAAGTTGTTTCAAATAAGATCTGAACTTGGAAATGATAATGTTTCCCAAGAATAGATAACTAATAGAACGGAATTTTATAAGTTATTAAGTAATGTTGATACTAATAAAATAAACAAGTTATTTAAGGAAATTAGCAGCTTAAATATAGAAGAAACTTGGAGAGAACAAAAAGAATTTGTTCTTCTAAAGCAAATATACGTAGCAGCAACAACATATGGTGAGAATAACAGTGCTTGTCTTCAAGGTACATGGGCACAGATTATTAATAGTATCTGCGCAATTGATTTAAAATTAGTGGAACAGTATAACCAACATAAAGAGCAAGAAGAGCAAGGTAATTCTATCACCAAAGAGAATATTACACCATTTATAAACAGTTTAGTTGATGAATTAATTAAATATGCTAGAGATAATTTAGAGTTCGGAAAGAATCTAGTAGAAGATTTTGTGATGGGTACATTAGATTGCGAAAAACCACAGAAAACTACACTTGAACAGCAAAGGGTCTTTGCAAAGATTAATCAAGAATTCAGTGTAAATATCAAGAAATTTTTACCTGATTATAACAGAAATGTACCAAAAATAGATGAATATAAGATTATTATTCATAAATTATGCTGTTCTAAGAAAGTACAAGATTTTGCACAGGATTATGAGAGGCATCAAACCGAAGTAGTCAGATCAAGAGAAGAAAACCATCCAGGTGGTGAGTTGGGTGAGGTGCAGCCAATATCGCGTGATCAGTCACTGGGCTTTTTCACGTTCTAGTGGTAGTAGGTAGTAGCAGAACACGAACTAGTCGGCTTTGTCGCTAATTTAAGGCTGGATATGAAAAAGTAAGAAACGTGGGGTTGGTGTGCTGCAGGTATGCTGCCCTACACGTTTCGTAAGTAGCTCAAGCGTTACTATGAAAACCCTGGGTTAAATAGAGTGCGTTAAAAGATTTTTTATCGTCATTAATTTCAACCAAGTTTCTACAGCTTGCCATTTCAACTACCACGACTAAATCAACACATTTTAAAGGAGAGGACGTTATGAAAAGTACCTTTTATATGGTACACATATTGGAAAAATTTAATAATAAACCCACATATACTACAGCTAGGGGAGCTGCATACTGCGGGAACTCGCTTAACCTATTACCGCAATTACCAGATAATAGCTTAGATCTCGTAATAACCAGTCCACCGTTTGCTTTGCAAAGAAAAAAAGAATACGGAAATGAATCCCAAGCAGAATATGTTGCATGGCTTAGTCAATTTGCAAAGTTAGTACATAGCAAACTTAAAGATACTGGCAGTTTTGTACTTGATCTAGTCTCTGTGAAAAAAGTTTATCATGAGAAAATAAGGAAAGATGTAGCAAAAACTGGTAGTTTAACTTAGCTACAAATAGAGAAACTA
>NZ_WQMP01000040.1:0-7599 GCF_013366855.1 Wolbachia endosymbiont of Madathamugadia hiepei | reverse complement strand
TCAATTTCTCTTTGCTCTTGCTGTGTATTCCTTTCACGCTTTTCAAAAAACTAAAAACTTGTTTTCAATTTCCTTCTTTTATATAATATGCTATTTGGTAGTTTCTCTATTTGTAGCTAAGTTAAACTACCAGTTTTTGCTACATCTTTCCTTATTTTCTCATGACAAACTTTTGTTCATAGAGCCTAGTAAATTTTTTTTCTTCATCGTCCAATTCTTTTTGAAAGAGTTTTGGGTTGACAATTCTAGAAAAATAAGGATAGTCGAAGTAATGCCTAACTATATTAAATTTACCTTCTTGCTCTTTGGATTCGTCTTTACCAAGTGCATTAACCTTAATACACCCAAGTATCCCAAAAAAGTTTATTATGTGCTTTGCATCTTTTTCTGGTTTAATGTTGGGGTCAAGATAACAAATAACTTTCATTTTTTCATTGATAAACATCCTACTATCTTAACATAAAAACTAAAGAAAGCCAAGATGGCTTTAAAACGTAGCTTAAAAAACCTATAGGAAACTTCCCACAATTCCTTTTAAACGAGTTTTGAACTTTTGAAATGCCATGACGTTGTCGATACGTCTGTCAAGAAATGATAGAGTATCTGCAAAACCTTCTGAATAGTCATTGATGAAGAAAAGCATTGTGCTTAAATATACCCCAGCTAATATTGCCCGTTTTGTATAGTAATTAAAATCTGTTGATTGATCGTAGATATCATACCAAATTGCACTAACAGTTCTGTACAAGAGTTTACTAGAAAAGTATGTATTTTTTGGCAATACAGAAAATAGTAAAACATTTTTTAAAAACTCTCTATAATTTGATAGTTTAGCGTAGTTTGATAGGCGTATTTGAACAGCTAATTTTACTCGCTCCCGCACTTTCATATCTTCTAAATTGGAGTTTATTAGCTCAGCTTCCATTGCACTATTTAAATCCTCTGCTATATACTCCAAAGCACTATATATTCCATTTTGAAATTTGCAAAAGCTATTGGCTAGGTTAAGGTCCGTGCACACTTTCAATAAGGTTTCATCGCTTATTCCCTCAAATGGAATGACCCTAATCAGTTCGTCTACTACTGACTTTATTTCATCTTGTTCCATACAACATTATACTAAACAGTACATGTAATTGTACCTGAGATTTTCAAACATTCTGCAAAATGTGTCACCTCGTTCTTCAAAATTTTTCCACTGATCAAAAGAAGAACATGCAGGAGAAAGCAATATCGTTACTTCTTCTTTGCCATTTATGGCCTCTTCGAAAGCCAGTTTAAATGCGTTTTCTAGATCATAACACTTCATACAATCTACTTTATTCCCCATAACATTTGCAAAAGCTTCTGTTGATTCTCCAATTAGAAAAGCTTTTCTAATTCTTGTAAAATGCTTGCTTAGTGACTCTATGCCACCTTCTTTACTTCTTCCGCCAACAATCCAATATATGTTTTTATAAGACAAAATCGCTTTTTCGCTCGACTTGGCATTAGTTGCTTTGCTATCGTTCACAAAAAACACATTTTCTATTTTGCCGAGTAATTCATTTCTGTGTTTCAAACCTGGAAAGGATTTGACTCCATTGATAACAGTGTTGTTATCTATTCTAAGCAGCTTACATACGGCATATGCGGTTGCTATGTTTTCTGCGTTGGATGTTAAGTTTATTTTCACGTCATTTATTGATAAGTTATAATTCTCTAACTTTATCAAGTTTTTCTGGATCGCAGCACCTTTTTTGTCATCCAAGTAGCTGACACTGGGATCCAGGCAATTTTGTTCTGTACCAGTAATCTGTTCACTATAGTCAAGCAAATTATTACCTATCAATGATATTAGACCTCTTGTACCACCCTCTATCATTTGAGTAACTGACAGTGGTTTTTCTTTTCTGGATTCCAGCGTCACGCGCTGGAATGACACCGGGAAGTATGTCCCTGAAACTGGAACCTTATTCCCAGTGAATTTGTTGAATGCATTAGCGGTAATCTCATTATCACATCCTATCACGACAGTCTCACTACCGTTTATCAGTTTCAATTTAGTTGCTATATAATTCTCCATATTTCCATGTCTGTCTATGTGGTCTGGTGTAATGTTGAGCAATACTGCAATGTCCACGTTAATTTCATTCATCAACTCCAATTGAAAAGAGGAAAACTCAATTACATAAATTTCTGCATCTCTTTCTAGATCTAAAACAGGAACACCTAAGTTTCCACCAATAGCTACCTTTTTCCCTGCAGATTTTAATATATGCCCTATTAGCGATGTAGTGGTTGATTTGCCATTTGTGCCTGTGACGGCTATTACCTTCTGGTTCGTAGCTTTAACTTCAAGAAATAACTCGATATCAGATTTTATTTTGCAGTCAACGCTTCTTGCAAGTTTTACTATCCAATGCGGCGTTGGATGTGAAATTGGCACTCCAGGGCTTAAAATCAACGTTCCTATTTCATGCCAATTATATTCTCTGGGATGAATAAAATTACACCCCCAATACATCATTTTTGCATCTGCTATTTGCTCTTCGCTATCATCCCACGCATATATTCTTGCACCGCTCTTCATTAGAGCGTTAATAACAGACAAACCAGTTTTACCAAGACCAAAAACCGCAACATTTTGATTTTTGTATTTGTTCAGTTGCATTACTTGTTTTCAGAAGATGTTATATAATAGGCTTAACGTAAAGAATTTGCAAATGTTAATTATTACCTGTAGAATATAGAAAAGTTAGTAAGGATTTTAATAGGAAAGTAATATGCCATCCGTCACTTTTATTTCACTTGATGGAAGTAAGAAAAGTTATGAAGCTGCAGAGGAAGAGACTCTGCTTAACTTAGCTCACAGAAACGACCCAGACTTGCTTGAAGGCGCATGTGAAGGTTCTCTTGCCTGCTCTACATGCCATGTAATCGTTGATCCAAAATTTTATGATGCTGTAGAAATGTATAATCCTATATCTGATGAGGAAAATGATATGTTAGATCTAGCTTTTGGCTTGACAGAGACATCAAGGCTTGGGTGCCAAATAAAAATTACAAAAGATATTGATGGCTTGTGTGTAACCATACCAAGGGGAACAAGAAACATATCGCTTGATAAACAAGGGAATGATTAGCTATGCGTAAGGTTTTTATCTATATTATCATCTCTTTACTTTTATTTATCCCCACAGCTTATAGTGGGTTTTGGTATTTTTCTGCATGTAAAATAAAAAATCTTTTAGCGGAAACAATACTATACATTAACGACGAAAAATTTGATATTTCACATGATTTTAGCGGATTCCCTTCTAGTCTAATCTTCCACGTGACAAACCCAAAGTTCTCCAATGAGCAATTAACTATCTCATCAGAAGCTTTAGTGATAAAAAATAAATTATTCGATAAATCAGTATATATCTACATACCAAGCAATGAAGTCAATATTACCGTTCATGGCGACGAGACAAAGAATATAAAATGTCACACAAACAATAACAATCACTTTGTTGTCAAACTAAACGATTTACCATCTTCGCTAAGGTTTGACAGAAATGGCACTATGATAGACTATATAGATACACTTCGTTACGAAGACCATGGACTGAGATGTGGTGTTGCAGCTGATTCAGAAAATCAGCAGAGTGTTATAACTGAAGTGAATGATAAAAGCAATTACATTCAAATTCACCTTAACAAAGAACTGAATGGAAATACTAAGCTAGGATTTGATTTTTATACTTACCGGTATAAAAATGCTGCAAGTCCCGAAAGTTATCTTAATATCGACACTAAATTTGATTATGAATTTGTAAACCACATTTCAGCTTCCAGAATTAATTTCAACATAGAAAAATTTTTAATTCAGAGTAATAATTTTTCTCTTACTGCAGACGGTGGAATAAACAATTACAATCTGGTTACATCTTCATTTAAAGATAAAATCAACGTGGCTGTGTCAAATTACAAAGAATTGATCCCGCTTTTAACTGGTGAGAAAAATCACCCAAAAGCTTCAGATGCATTTGAAAAGTTAATATCTTCCTTATCAGAAAAAACAACTGACAACAGCATTCAATTTTCAATAAAATACGACAATGATGTAGGGTCAAGTTTTATTGGAAAGTTATCTACTACTGATTTTATGAACCAACTAAGTAAAGTCATTGAGCTAACCAAGAATGAAAGCGGTAGTTAGCTTACTTTTTACATTGACATTCCACTTAAGCATAAACGCTTTTACTTTGGATGATAAGCTCATAGACAAAAGTATGGAAAAGCGAGCAACTAATTTATTTGAAATAATAAAGTGTCCAATATGTTCTGGTGAGTCATTATCTGAATCCGAATCTAAGATTGCACACGATATGCGCAAGACAATTCGTAAAAAGATCAGTGATGGAAATACTAACAAGCAAATAATCTTAGAGCTAAAAAATTCTTATGGAGATTCAATTATAATTGTTCCACCTGTAAAATCTAGTACTTATGTTTTATGGTTTATTCCACTCACAATTCTGCTAATAGGGTATTTTCTGATACGAAAATACATCAAATAGCCCTTCTTCTGTCATTCCAGCGCATCCTCTTCTTGTCATCCAAGTAGTGGACACTGGAATCCAGGATATTACTTTAGTAATAAATATTTAAGAAATTTACTAAATGAAGAAAAAAGCAAAAGAAACCCTGGTCAATACCTGTTCAAAAATATTGGCATCTTTTTAGCCTTAAACGCTGCAATTTAGCTGCTTTTAAACTACAACTAACCTTGACTTAAGCGTTAAGAAATTTACTAGGGAGAAAAAAAGACAAAAGAAACCCCGTGGTAGAAGTTGCTCACTCTCTAATCCTGCAAATTGGCGCACTATACTGTCTTAAACGACTTATAAGCACGTTTCAGCTTGTATAGGCAAAAACCTAGAAATCTAGGTGAAATTAATAAAGACATGAGGTGCACATAGTGCAAAAAATTAAACATAAGACGCCAGCCGTGATACTTTCGTCGTTTAATCTGCACAGATTGAAGCTAAATGAATAGCTCCAACTTTATGATAAGGGTAACGGCGAAGGTTGTCAAGTAGTTTTTTTTGTTTCTATTGGGTAGCTTTTTTCCACTGTTGTCTATTCGCTTTCTGTGTAATGGAAATTGGTATTAAGCAACCGTGAAGGTTGCTTTTAGGGCATCTAGTCTATCTCATTCCACCACTCCGCTAAACGGATACAATGCAAGGTCGCTTAATTGCTGATTTCAGAACTAATAGGCCTTTTCAACCTGTTGTACAATTTTATAAAAGCAGTCAAAATCTAAGCTTGCACTACCAATTAAAACTCCTGATAAACTTGATATATTCAACAAGTTTTCTATATTTTCTGAACTGACTGAACCACCATATATAACGTGCTTTTTACCAGTGCAGGATTTTATCACTTCTATCACCTCAGCAATTACACCATTGCTTGGCACATGTCCTGTACCTATTGCCCATATCGGTTCGTATGCTACAGTATATTCACCATGCGTTGGCAAGCGGTTTTTGCATTGATATTCTATTGCTTCCTTTGTTTTTCCACTCTTGTAATCTTCCGCATCTTCACCTACACAAATTATTGGGTGTAAGCCCGACTCTATCGCTGTTTCTGATTTAAGCTTTATTTCACTATCTGTTTCGTCGGTTCTTTCAGAATGTCCAAGTATTACGTGAGTACATCCTAATTCTTTCAACATCTCTGCGCTGATTTCACCTGTATAAGAACCAGATTTTTTATGATGGCAGTTCTGTGCCCCTACACTAATATTGTTGCTTAGCTCTATGTTATCTGGAAATGATGTAAAAGGTAGACAAATCACTAGCCTAGAGGCAATTTCACTGCTCTTGCCGTTAAGCTTGCCTATAAAGTCGACGAACGAAGATCGTGTTCCATTCATCTTCCAATTTGCTACTATTAAAAAGGACATCAGCTTTTTACTATATTAGGTGAGAGTGCCCCAACAGTACCAAAACAAACTCTTCTCACGCTTGCTTGTCAATTTAGCAAAGCTAGCCGTATAAGATGCGCTTTATTAACCCTTATTTACATAAAGGTATGTACCTAGCTGAGATCTAATAAAAAAATAAATTAAGTTTATGGAATGAAATGGAATTGAGTCAATAAAAAAATTTTTACCATTACTCATCTCTACCAAATTTTCTCTTTAATTATAGCTTTCTTGAATTTTACTTGCCCAGCTTTAGTCCTTCAGCTTCTGTCTTCACTTTTTTAATAGTCATGTAACAGAGTTCCCCGTCATCTAAAACTGATGGACTGCAAGAAAAACAAAATACCAATATCATAGAGTAAATAATTGGGGAAGTTTTACAGCTTGAAAGGTAAAGCGAAGCTATATCAAAAAGTAGGAAGGTAGTATGATTCATGGAGCTCTTTCTATAAATTCTTGCGCAGCTTGTTAACATTATATAAAAAAGTAGGTGACAGCTGCTGAAATGCTAGCTAAAGTATTCCTATAGATTAAGAGGGTAAGGCAATGCTTTAGTGGTAGCGCATGTTGCAATTAATATACAGAGCTAGTGGCCCTTGTTAAAGTAGGTAGAAATTGAAGATATAAAAGAGTTAAGCTAATCTTACTTTACCGGGTTTAAAGTGGAACAGGATTGATAATAAAGATATAAATGGGATTAAAATATGGCGGGAGGAGTAAAAGGGAGTATATTAAGTTCTGATTACAATAGTGATCAGAGCTGGATCTAAAGTTCAATTAGTATTACGTAGCAAGTTTCTGAGCTCTTTTCTTTACGTTTTGATAACGATAGTAGAAGACCGTCAAAGAATTATAATTTGCTGCTTGAATTAACCAAAAAAAGATGTAGAATCAAAAATATATCACATCAGTAAGGTAATTAATCTATGAGTAACAAAAAAATAATAAAATGAAAGTTAAGCTTAATAAAACTTGCAAAGCAGCTAGAAAATGTATCTAAAGCGTGCAAAGTGAAGGGATGCTCTAGGGGTACATTTAATTGGCTCGGGGAATTATACGAAAATGGAGAAGAAGAGGTATTGCATGAAATGGATAAAAAAAGGTTGCCGTTTACAAAGAGGGTACAAGAACATATAGAAAAAGCAATTATAGAAATAGCGATAGAGCTTCCGGCATGTGGACAAAAAAGTGTGACCAATAAACTAAAAGAAAGAGGAATTTCAATATCTTCTGGTGAGATAAGGTCAGTATGGAAAAGGCATAATCTTGAAACTTTTGAAAAGAGATTAAAAGCACTTGAAGCAAAAATAGCTCAAGGCGGCATAATTTTAACAGAAGGGCAACGTATTGCTTTAGAAAAAGCTAAAGAACAAAAAGAAGCACAAGATGAAATTGAGGCACAGTATTCAGGATATTTAGGTGGCCAGGATACTTATTATGTAGGATATATCGAAGGTATAGGAAAAATCTATCAGCAAACCTTCGTTGATGCTTATTCGCGAGTTGCATTTGTCAAATTGTATGCAGAAAAAACAGCTATAAACGCTAACTATGGATTAGCCGATAAAGAAAGAGCTGGAAATAGAGGGCCTTTTGGGTTGCATGGAATATGAAATAAGCGTAGAAAAAATGTG
>NZ_WQMP01000039.1:0-7642 GCF_013366855.1 Wolbachia endosymbiont of Madathamugadia hiepei | reverse complement strand
GACAAGACTGCTGAGGTTTTTATGGGTTTTTTAAACTTCGTTGGTTCTCTCATATGGCTTCTCTAAAATTTTGTTCACAGAGACTAGATCAGATATTAGCACGGGCTTATTTAAATCAAAAAATTCTGTATGCCCTCCAACTTTTACCATAGGTAGTTCACCTTTCCAACCATAAGGTATTACCACTGTATTGCCAGAATCATAGGCATGATAATATGAAGTATGATGACCATTGTAATATGGATCATGACAATGCTTAAAGCGTAAGTTATGATGATGGTTGAAACATGGACACTCATCTAAAAGTTTCATTTTACTTCCCCAATCTACTGAAGGCTTCATAGGAAAATTCCCTTCGTCTACTATAAACTTCACATGTGGTTTCCCTGCATTTACTGTAGTAACTTTTTCAGTGGGCTTTTCTATATTTACTGTAGTAATTTTTTCAGGGAGTTTTCTTTCACTTCCATTATCTAATGTAAGTTCTGCAGTGGGTTTCACTTCGTCCACTGTAGATTTCACTGAAGTCTCCTCTGTGTCTGCTGTAGTTTCTATAGGAGGTTCTTCCCCGCTTTCATTTTCTACCGCTCTGCAGGAGGTTCCCCTCCGCTTTCATTACCTACTACAGGTTCTTCAGTAGTTTCCTCTGTAATTTCATTTTGGCTAAACACCATTTTGAATATCATTGCTTTCTGGCATAGAAATCTCCTATATAATTCAAACTTTATTTTAAATTAACAGTATTAGTAGGGAAGGCAAGAAAGACCATACATCAAATGGGCCGCCGAAGTTATAAGCCAACAGACAGAGGTACATAGTGCACATCACTTCTTTTTGTCTTATACTCTATTTATCATATTAAGTCAACGCTATTTGTGATCTTAATATGATATCGCTCATTTTTGATTCTCTACGCACTTTTCACGTCTTTCATCACCTTCGCTACAATTACCTACAAAAATTTATTGTCCTTAAATTATTTCCGCAGTAGAAATAGCTGCTGCAATGTGGTCTGAATGTTCAGGTACTCCTTCAGTTTTTGCAACTTCTATTATCCTATTTCCTGTTTTTCCACTTTCACTTCCAGTCCAATATGGTGGTATATTCAGCACTACTGTATTACCAGAGTCGTGAGCATGACACCATGCTGCATCATAATGATTACTGTGACCTGGATTGCAATAATGCTTGAAACATGGGTTATAATCACCTTGAAATGGAGCGTGATGGTGTTTGAGAGACGTGTGTAAATTAGGAATGCAATAATCGCCTATAAGGCAAAATTTTTGCGTGGTTAAGCAGTCCTTATCAAAGTAAGGCCTATTATCGAATTTATCAGATATATGTAATGGTTTACAATCTGAGAAATGAGGTTCACCTATATTGTGGTAATAGGCATTGTATGGTTGTAAAATTGAGTAACAAGTCATAAAAATCCTTTGAAAAATAACTATTATCCTAATTATAGGATAAAATGATTAACAATTTTATAACGCAAAGATTAAAATTGGCATATCCAAGACCTTATACCAATTCCACTACATAGAAAGCGGACAGACAACAGTGGAAAAAAGCTACCCAATAGAAACAAAAAAACTACTTGACAACCTTCGCCGTTACCCTTATCATAGTATTGAAGTTATTTGTTTAACTTCTCAATCTGTACAGGTTAAAATGACAAGAAAACTTGTATTTCGCGTACTATTGTTTAATTTTTCGCACTATGTGCACTGCATGTCTTTTTAAAACTTCGGGTTTTTACCATACAAGCTGAAACGCGCTTATAAGTCGTTTAAGACATCACCCAACGCCGGATTTTAAAATAGAGAGTGGAATAACTAGCTACCTCGGGGTTTTATTGTCTTTTTCCTCTGTCTGGTAAATTTCTTAAATATTATAGTTTAGACTAGTTGCGTTTAAAAGCAGCTAAATTGCAGCGTTTAAGGCATAAAAACGCCAATACTGAAAATAAATACTGACTAAGGCTTCTTTTGCTTTTTTCTCCACTTGGTAAGTTTCTTAAATATTTATTACCAAAGTAGTATTCGAGTGTCGGAACACTGGGATGGCAAAAAAGTAGGCACTGGAATGACAGGAAGGAGGTACTTGGATGACACCATTGTTGACTGGCAAAACGGTACCTGTCGCTTTCTGTGTAGTAGAGATTGGTATAAGCAGAGGAATGATACTGTGTTTGGAGCTAGATATTTCAACATTCGTATACTGATCTAGTTGTAAATGTATTTTGGTAAATCTAAATTATGCGTTTCTTCTCCTTTTGATATACTTTCAGTTTTAACTACACTACAAACCCTTTCCTCCCACTCACTTAAGGTAACAGGCTCATAACCCGACCTTTTTAGTATCTTAATAATCTGAGGTAAAACTTCAACTGTATTTGATTTGTTGTCGTGGTCATGGAACAGTATGATTGCTCCATTGTGCACGTTGCTTATAACTCTTTTGACTAAGATCTCTGGTTTATCACCTTGCCAATCTAGAGAGTCAACTGTCCATAATATCGAATACATATTCAATCGATTAGTGTTTTCAATCAAATTATCATCATGACATCCATATGGTGGGCGAAACCATTTTACATCTTGCTCTGTTGCATTCTTAATTGCCGTACTTGTCCTCTCCAGCTCTTGCAATTGTTCTTCACTTGAAAGCAATGTCAACTTTCTATGCGACCAAGAGTGATTGCCCAGCTCATGACCTGCATTATAGATTCTCTTTACTATCTCGGACGTTTTTTTATTTATACGTTCACCAAGAAGAAAAAATGTCGCTTTTGCTTTATAGCTTTCTAAAACATTAATAATATCGTTTACTCTACTGTTAGATGGTCCATCGTCAAATGTGAGCGCAGCAAATTTATCACTGTTATTTAACAACTTTTTTATGTTACTTAAACTTCTGTACGATAGATCTAAATTACAACTAAGCCCGCGGTATGGTAAATTAAAATTACAACCACTACAGAAAACTGTGGTTGAGCATAGCAAAAGAAAAATTGTTGTTAGCCATCCTTTCAACCCTGCCATTTCCGTACCTTTCATCCTGCCTCAATGCAACTATAGACCTTGGTTCATGAAATCAGAAGCATCAATTTTCTTCTGCAGACAAGCAGCAATAACAGTATTTATCATCAAGAATGCAATGGTCATTGGACCAACGCCCCCAGGCACTGGCGTAATAGCTTTGACTTTTTCTTTTACTCCATCGAAGTCAACATCACCTACAAGCTTTGTTTGTCCTCCTACATTCATACTATTTATGCCAACGTCAATCACTATTGCCCCTTTCTTTATCCAGTCTTTTTGGACAAAATTTGGCTTTCCAACTGCTGCAACTACTATATCCGCTTTGGAGCAATATTCAGCTAAATCCCTACTTTGTGAATGCAAAATTGTAACAGTGCAGTTTTCTTGCAACAACAGGTGAAACATCGGGTTACCCACGATGTTTGATCTGCCGATCACAACTGCGTTTTTACTTGAAAGATTACTTTCAACTGATTTAATTAAATGCAAAGAACCTTTAGGAGTACAAGGTATAAGGCAATTTTTTTCACCTTTAACTAATCGGCCAACGTTTTCATCATGGAAGCCATCCACATCTTTTTCAACGCTTACTGTGTTAATTACTCTGCTCGCTTTAATATGGCTTGGTAAAGGCAATTGTACTAAAATGCCATGCACAGACGGATCTGCATTTAACCCATTAATTTTTGCAATTAATTCACCTTCTGAAATATTATCAGGCAAAACAATAGTCTCAGAACTTATGCCTATTGATTCTGCTTTTTTTTGTTTATTACGAACATAGACTTGACTTGCTGGGTTGCTACCCACAAGAATTACTTTAAGACAAGGAAAAATGTTGTGCTTCTTCTTTAAAGCATCGATTTTTTGTGATAACTTCTTGCACAGGTCACTTGCTATTTCCTTGCCATCAATGGTAATTGCCACTTGCTATACTCCTTGCCATTCTTTGAAGCCAGGTAATTTGATACCAAATAAACTCAATACTTTGCCAATAGAATGATTTATAATGCCCTCCAAAGATTTCGGTTTAATATAAAACGCTGGCATTGGCGGAGCAATAATTGCCCCCATCTCCGTCAATTTTAACATATTTCGTAAATGACCAAGATGCAGTGGCGACTCTCGCACCATAAGAACTAATTTCCTTCTTTCTTTTAGCGTTACATCTGCAGCTCTCGTTAACAGGTTGGAAGTGACACCTGACGCAATTTCAGACATTGTTTTCATAGAACATGGAGCGATAATCATCCCTAAAGTTTCAAACGAACCGCTCGCTATTTTTTCTCCTATTTTTTCTTCAGAATAGTAAAAATCTGCAAGGGATGTGATGTCTTCAAGTCTTTCTGCAACTTCATGGGTCAGAGTGGTTTTTCCAGCGCGACTTATTACTAAATGAGTTTCGTAGTCAGCATCTCTTAAAACTTCCAAAATACGCACACCATAAATAGAACCAGATGCTCCACTTATCCCAATTACAATTCTGCTATTCACTTGACTCTTCTTCGCAACTCATTCCCAATGCGCGTTTATAAGTATCAAGCAAAATTTCTTGTTCTTCTCTGTCATCATCATCCATCTTTCTTAGCCTGACAATCTGTTTCATCACTTTCGTATCCCAACCTTTATCTGCAGCTTTTGCATATACATCACGAATGTGATCTTGCACATCCTTCTTTTCTTGCTCGAGTTTTTCGATTCTTTCTATATAACCTTTTAACTCATCGGCTGTTATTTTTACTGTGTCTTCCATAAAACCTAACTAATTAATCGCTGTCATAGTATGATCAGTTTTTACTTGTACTTCAATAACAGTAATAATATTTTTATCTTTTTTCAAAATCTTGAAATGAAAACCATATATGAAAAATTCTTCGCCTTCGTCAGGAATGCGCTCTATCTCATTCACAATCATACCTGCTAAAGTTGTAGCTTCTTCATCAGGAAGATTCCAGTGCAATTGTCTGTTAATGTCCCTAATAGTTGATTTTCCTTCGATATGATATACATTGTCAGATATTTTCTTTATAAAATTCTCCGTGATTAAATCATGCTCATCGGAAATTTCTCCAACTATTTCTTCCAATATATCTTCAAGAGTTACAATTCCCTGCAGTGCTCCATACTCATCAACAACAAACGCAAGATGTTTTCTGTTTTGACGGAAGTTATGTAGTTGAATGCTAAGTGGTGTACTTTCTGGTAAGAAACAAGGTTTTGACATAATTGTGGCAATATCAACCTCCTCTATTTTATTATCCTTTTCACGCAAAGCGTTTATTAGATTTTTTACGTGAACTACTCCGACAATGTTATCTGGTTCTTTTTGCCATAAAGGTACTCTACTGTGGCTGCTGATTAAAATTTCTCTTATCAATTCTTCTTTATTTCGATCTATATCAAGAGAAAATAGGTTTCTCCTGTGGGTCATAATTTCCGATATCTCTGTCTCAGCTAAATCAAGTATGCTGCTTAGCATATCTAAATCCTGCTGTAACATGGTTCCTTCACTGCGATGAAGAGTAATCATATTACGCATTGCATCCGCTGCAGATATTACTTCCCTATTCTTATGAAGCCCACATAACTTTAGAATAAGATTGACAATAAACTGAATGCCTAATGTCAATGGAGAAAAGATCTTGACAAAAAATAGTACAAAATAAGTGGAAAATAATGTAAATTTTTCAGGATTTTGCATGGCGTAAGTTTTTGGTAACACCTCGCAAAACAGCAAAATACAAAATGTCATTACAATCGTTGATAGAAAGATACCTTCACTTCCAAAGAAATTTATAAATATCGCTGTAAATAAAGCGGAACAAGTAATGTTAATAATCGTATTGCCGAGCAACATCGTTCCTATTGTTAATTCTTTTTTACTTAACAAGCGATCTATCATCTTGGCCCTTTTGTTACCCTCTAGCTTTAGCTTATTAACGCAAGATCGGCTGATCGAGGTTAGACCTATTTCTGCCCCTGAAAATAAAAACGATAAAATCAACAAAGCAAAAATTACCGATAATATTGAAACCAATAACCAATCCATTAAAGTATGATGTTATTGTGACAAAAAACAGAGTTAATCTTACATGTTATAAGAAGCATTCGCAAGTTCGAAATTTTGTATAGCTGGACTTTATATTTCTAAAATATTTATATATCTTTAATCTTAAAAAACAAATTATAGAGTGTATTACACGCTGCATCCACATGTTTATCCTGAACAATAAGTGGAGGTGTTATTCTCACTACTCTATTATCTAAAACTTTAGTCATTATTAAACCCTTGTCAAGGGATCGGCTAACAATTTTGTCAGCCAAAGGAGCTTTAAGCTCTACTCCTATTAACAAACCCTCCCCACGAATTTCTGAGATTATTCTTGGAAATTCTTCAGCTAACAGTAGTAATTTTTCTTTTAGATATTTACTAACCCTTCTAACATGGTCAAAAAAGTCTTCTTTCAGCACTATATCGAGCACTGCGTTACCAACAGTCACGGCAAGCGGATTACCGCCATAGGTTGATCCGTGAGTTCCTGGAGTAATCGCTTCTGCTATATAATTTCTTACTAAACATGCAGCTAAGGGAAACCCATTACCCATAGCCTTCGCGCAAGTTAAAATGTCAGGTTCGATTCCTATATTTTGATAATGAAATAAAGAACCAATACGCCCATACCCGCACTGCACTTCATCAAAGCATAGGATCATTTTCTGAGATTTTGTTATTTCTCTTACTTTGTGAAGGTATTCTACATCCAGTGTATACACTCCACCCTCGCTTTGTATGGGCTCTAAAAACACAGCAGCAGTTTCACCGCTGATTTTCTCCTCTAGCGCTTTGATGTTGTTTCTTGGCACTTTGTCAAAACCAGAAAGGAGTGGAGCAAAACCTTCGCGTGATTTTTCATTTCCTCCAGCGGAAATTGCAGCAATACTGCGGCCATGAAACCCTCCTTCGATTGTAATAATGCGGTTGCGCTTTTCTTGCCCTTTTGAATAAAAATAACGGCGAATAAATTTAATTGCAGCTTCTGTTGCTTCAAGTCCGCTTGAACAGAAAAAAACTTTATCCGCGAAAGTAAGTGCTGCTAAACGCTCAGCAAGCCTTTCTTGCCCGGGAATAGTAAAAATATTAGAGCAGTGCCATAATAAATCTGATTGCTCCTTCAGCTTATCTGCAATATATGGATGACAATGTCCTAAAGAAGTTGTAGAAATACCCGCAGCAAAGTCTAGATATTTTTTGTCATTTTTATCAAAAAGGTATACCCCTTCTCCTCTAACTATAGGAGTTTCAAATCTATTGTACGCATTGACAATGTGATTCATTTAAGTGTTCTAATGCTATCCACATTATACTTAAAATACTCCCTTAGCACAAAGCTTTTCCTTTGCTAAGTTATCGTTAGACTTTTTGCATAACCACATCAAACCAGCTTTAGCATATGCGAAAAAACTGCTTGACAACTTTTGCCGTTACCCTTATAACGGCACTGAGGCTATTATTTATCTTCAGTCTGTGCAGATTAAACAACGAAAGTATCACGGTTGGTGTCTTATGTTTAATTTTTTGCACTATGTGCACCTCA
>NZ_WQMP01000038.1:0-7753 GCF_013366855.1 Wolbachia endosymbiont of Madathamugadia hiepei | reverse complement strand
TAGGAATTTTATCAAGTAGATGAGCATAAAAGTTATGTTAAAATGCACCATTTTTATGGAAAACTGGATCCCAGTGTCGGAGCACTGGGATAATACCGTCTGTTACGCAAATTACCTGCTGATTGCAATGTGCGTACAGCTGCGTGTCAAGCACTGGAATGACAAGAAAGGAGCTACTTACATGACACCACTTTTGCTTCAATATTTACCAGATCCCTTATATGTTAAGAACAAGCAATTTTCTCATAGTAACAGTAGAAGCAATTTTATATGGTTTTTTATGTCAGATTATATAATAAAGATCATCCTTCGCAAAAAGCGGGAAGGAAGGATAAAAGACAGCTAACTATAACATTGGAAAGACATCTAGCTGGTAGGCCTCTCAATAAATCAATTATTTCCTTATTCTCAGCAAAAGAAAGCGGTTTTTTACCATTATTATCTTTTATGTTAGTTTTAGCTTCTGCTTCGAGAAGAAGTTCAACCATATCAGTATCATTGAAATAAGCAGCATAATGTAAAGCAGTTCTTTCCATATTATCTTTGGCATTAATCTCTGTATACCTGCCCATTAGACGCTCATGGCCTACTGGTCCAACTTCATTATTACGGGACTCCTTTAAAATTTTATATAAATCATAACCTCTGGTACCATTTAACATAATTTTACCTCCATATATACTAACAATTGACAAGTATTTTTATAAAGCTCAACATATTGCATTTGTAGAAGAGTTGCAAGATATCTTTTAAGCATTTATTTTTTATTCTTAATTAACTCTAAAGCTTTTTTCAAATCTATACTTTCAATATCTGCATTTTTGCCTAAGGCCACATTTGTTTTACCGCATTTTATATAGAATCCATATCTACCGTTGCAGATGAAAACTTCTTTTCCCTTGTCATTAAAACCGAGAGATTTTAGCTCTTTACGTGGGCTTTTTGCAATAATTTGCACAGCTTCATCCAATTGCGTGTCCAATACCCCCTTGGAGCCCTTCTTAAGAGCAAAGTATCTGCCATCATAGAAAATATAGTACCCAAATCTTCCAAGGCCTATTTTTACTTCCTTCCCAGTTTCTGGGTGTTCTCCGATTACTTTTGGCAAGGAAAGTAATTGAGTAGCGGTATTCAGATCAATATCATTAACATTTATATCTTTTGGTATGGAAACCGTTTTTTTCTTTTTCGATTCGTTATTGAACTCCAGGTAAAGCCCAAACGGGCCTTTTTTGATCATCACCTCTTGCCCTGTCACATCGTCTATACCCAAACTTTTTGGGTATTCTGAGCTGTCATTACTACCTGTAATTTCTTTTGTATGGCTGCATGCAGGGTAGTTAGAACATCCAAGAAATACTCCCGCTTTTCCAAAATTCAATTTCGATATACCATCAGAACAATCAGGACATTTTTTGCCTATTTCTTCCTTTCCTTTTTCTGAACAAAACCAATCAACTACCAAACTGTGAATGCCGATAAAAATCTCATCATGTGCCATTTGCTTGACAGAGTTTACATGATTAAAAAATGGTACCCAAAAATAGCCTAGCTCTTTTTTCCAATCCGCACGTCCATTTGAGATTAAATCAAGCTTTTCTTCCATTTGTGCTGTGAAATTATACTCTATACAACGCTGAAAAAAAGTTTCTAAAAATATGGTAACGATCTTACCGCGGCTGCTTGGAATAAATCTTTTATTATCCAGTGTAACGTACTCACGGTCTTGCAATACTGAAATAATTGCCGCATAAGTTGATGGACGGCCTATGCCAATTTCCTCCATTTTTCTAACAATGCTTGCTTCACTATAACGCGGTGGAGGTTGAGTAAAATGCTGTTTTGGATCAACAGAGATCAGTTTGCACGCTTCACCTTCTTTCAGGGCAGGTAGCATCCCTTCATCTTCATCATCTGCGTTATCTCTATAAACTTTATAGAAACCATCAAAAAATATGCTCGATCCACTTGCTCGTAGAATTACCTTCTGATCAGTAGAACTAATTTCAACCACCACTTGATCGAGGATAGCCGATTCCATCTGACTTGCGATGGTTCTTTTCCAAATCAGATCATACAACTTAAGTTGCTCTGGCGTTAAATAGTCTTTGATACTACCTGGCGTTCTATTTATATCAGTTGGACGAATCGCTTCATGCGCTTCCTGAGCATTTTTGACCTTTTTTACATATTGACGAGAAGACTTTGGTAAATATTTATCACCATATAATGATTTAATCGACTCTCTGATTGAGTTTATAGCCTCATCTGCAATATAAAACCCATCTGTACGCATGTAAGTTATCAACCCAACAGTTTCACCACCAATATCGATACCTTCATACAAGTTTTGCGCTATGCGCATAACATTTTTTACATTAAAGTAAAGCTTATTCACTGCATCTTGCTGAAGACTTGAAGTAATAAATGGAGGAAGCGGGTTTCTCTTAACTTGCTTGCGTTCTACTGTGCTTACAGCATATTGCCTTGACTCAATCTCCCAAACTAAGTTCTTTGCTTCCTCTTCATTCTTAATATCAAATTTTTCTAGCTTCTTGTTATCATAGTGGCTGAGCATAGCAAAGAACGTTTCGTCTTTGCTGTTTTGCATCTCTGCCTTTATGCTCCAATACTTCTGTGTTATAAATTTACTAATTTCATCTTCCCGCTCGCATATGAGCTTTAGTGCAACAGATTGCACCCGTCCTGCAGATTTGCTTCCTGACAATTTCGTCCATAAAAGTGGCGACAAATTAAACCCAACCAGATAATCTAAAGCTCTGCGTGCTTGTTGCGCATGCACTAAGTCCATGTTTATTTCGCGTGGATTCTTTATCGCTTCTTGCACTGCCCTTTTTGTTATCTCATTAAAGACTACTCTATAAATGTGACTTTTATCATTGATTGCTTTCCTTTCCTTTAGTGCCTCTACCACATTCCAAGCTATTGCTTCTCCTTCTCTATCTGGATCTGTTGCAAGGTATATATCTGATGTTTTACTTGCTTCCTTTGCCAGCTCTTTTACATATTTTTCTGCCTTCTCAATAATCTCATACTTTATGGCAAAATCGTTATCTGGATCAACAGAACCGTTTTTTACTGGCAGATCTCTCACATGTCCAAAAGATGCAGCTACCTTGAACTCTTTACTTAGATACTTGCCTATCGTTTTTGCCTTCGCAGGCGACTCAACTATCAATAAAGCCATAATTATTAGTATTTAAAGATAATATGTTGAGGAATATATAATGAAATGTAAAAAAATATTTTAATGGGTCCTGTGAATTTTACAAAGTGGGTTGTTGAAGGTCTTTAGGAAACACTTTACATTAACTATTCCAACTATTATCGGTTAGTGCCAAATTTTGCAATGATACAGCATCCGATGCTCCCTTTCTTGTCATCCAAGTAGTTAAAACTGGAATAACATCATGCGTTTGAGGTAAACTCTGGCTATATATCGTCAAGTACGGCGTGGTTAACTTCAACCTTATACTTTGATTCTAGGTAGCTAATTAATTGCTCTTTTAGTGATATCATCACGCGTTTTCCAGTATCAAATGTGTTTAATTTACCACTTGATGAATACATCTCTTTTAGAACGCCTATTATAACTTCATTATTATATTGAATAGGGTCTGTCACCGAATCAGTTGTCTTCATGTTAAAAATCTCTTCTATAAAAGAAAAAGGGTAATTTTGTCGGTCTGCTTCATTTCGGTGTATCTGCTGATCTTTAATTAATTCTACACCTTGAGTTTTCTCCAAATCTGTTTTCTCTTTTAGTTGAGCTGCAATTTCTTGCCCAATCTTAAACATTTGTTCTTTCATAAACCCATCACGCCAAAGGTCTTCTACTGATGTCTTACCTTCTTCAAAACTTTGTAGTTTAGGCGGGATAATATCGGTGATCTTTACACTGACAACGGCATCTTCAATGCCTTTAAAATAACTTCTCTGATCTTTTTCTCGAGAAAAGATAAAAGAAACCAAATCATTAGAACTTTCTACACTATTACCACTTTGATCCTTTCCGCCCGCATCTACCGGACCAATGGCTTGTATAGGTAAATTGTATTCACTGGATATTTCCTCAATTGTTGCACCATTGTATATCTTATAATTTGCTTGATTGATGAAATCGTTGACTTTTTCAAAAGACTTTCGATTGATTAAAACTGATTTCACGTCCTTTTTTAAATCAGCTAAGTTTTCGCTAGAAATTTGATGCACACTTTCCACTTTTATTATATGCCAACCAAAACTGCTTACTAAAACTTCACTTACTTCGCCTGCCTTGAGAGCAAATACCTTTTCTCCCATACCCTCTGGTAGAAAATCCTTGGTTATATTATTCATTCTGGTTTCCTCAAGTTTTGTTTTACCAAACTCTTCCGCTATCTGCTCAAAGCTCATTTTACCCTCTTCAAATGCTTTTCTTGCCGCTTCGGCTTCCTCTTTAGAATGAAATATTAGGTTAAATATATCTCTTTGATCCTTAAGTTTCTGTTGTTCTATTATATCATCAACTTCTTCATCTGAGATCTGAACTTGATCTTCAAAATATTTTTGGCCTAAAGAAATATACTGTGCAGCTCGATATTCAGGATAATAAAAATGGGATTTATTTTTTTCATATAAGTCAAGTAAAGTTTGATTATCTGGCTTGGAAACATTTGTAACTGCATCTTTAGTTATTTTAACAATATCAACTACTCTGGTTTGGTGGCGGTTTCTGTATATCTGCTCATCAATTTTCTCGCCAAAAGTCACTGGATAATTATCTCTAAACAGTGAAGTTACAAACATCATTGCAGGCAGAATTTTCTCTAGCTTTGCTATATATTCTCTTTCTGTCATATGCAGGGCGTTGAGCGTCTCATGAAATTTCCCTTTGTCAAACTTACCTTCATCGGTTTGAAAGTATTTAGTATTTTTAATATGGTCCTTTATAGACTCTTCCCCAATTACCAACCCCAGATCACTCATCAGGTTAAACAATAGTTTTTGCTCTATGAGTGCATTAAGTAAATCGTATTTCAGTCTTTTCACTTGTTCTTCACTAACATTAGATCCAAAAATTTGCTTTCCGTAATTTTGATATAGCGATTTATACTCATCCAGTGTTATAACTTCCTTTCCAACTCTAGCTACTTCCTCCTTTTTATTGTCATCTGATAGAAGGTTGCCAACTCCCATAAAGATTAATAAACAAGCTAAAATGACAACGATTACTTTAGTGGACAAGTTTTTATTCATAAACGCAAAAGTTGATTATTGGTTAATTATAGAATAGCGATAATTTAGTTCTTGTAAACCTGTTGATTGATTAGCTACAGCATTAGCTTGTGCCTGCAGAGAGTTTTCAGATTATTAGATAGTCTAATCTCCTTGACTGAAAAAGCTGACTATATTTTCTTTTATTTCCATGCTGTCTGCCATGTTATTTACCCTCACACGAAATTCAGATGAGTTTTTAACCCCGCTACTATACCAGCCTATGTGTTTGCGGGCCATTTTTATCCCCGTGTCATTTCCGTAATACTCAAGAATACTATCGTAATGCTCGAGTATTACGCTTAATCTCCCTGAAGCTGTTGGCTCAGAAATTTCACCTCCACTTAGAAAGTTCATTGATTGATTGATTAGCCATGGTTTGCCATAAGCGCCACGACCTATCATCACTCCGTCTGCTCCGGATTCTTTGAGCGCATTTTGAATGTCATTCAAATTTTTAATGTCACCATTTACTATCACTGGAATTTTCACTTGCTCTTTAACATTCCTAACGAATTTCCAATCTGCTTGACCGTTATAAAGTTGTGCTCTTGTTCTTCCGTGCACAGTGATCATTTTTGCTCCAAGATCCTCTGCAATTTTCCCCAAACGTGGAGCATTGCGATTTTCGTCGTTCCATCCAGTGCGCATTTTCACCGTAACTGGCACATTAACTGCTTTGACTACAGCTTCAATTATCTCAGCGGCCTTTTTTTCATCGCGCATTAGCGCTGACCCTGCATAACCGTTTACAACTTTTTTGACTGGGCAACCAAAGTTTATATCTATGATTTTTGCACCCATATCCTCGTTTAATTTTGCAGCCTCTGCCATAACATCTGGCTCGCACCCAGAGAGTTGCACAGCAGTTAATTCATCAACTTTTGCTTTTTGCATACTCTGGCGAGTTTGCAAAATCATAGCTCTGCTTGCGATCATTTCTGAGACTAACAAACTTGCACCGAGCTTCTTCACAATACTTCTAAACGGATAATCAGTCACTCCAGACATTGGCGCTAAGATTACCGGAGAATCGATCGTTAGATTTCCTATTTGAAGGGGCATGGGGCTAAGCAACAACTATATAGTGTTACAAGCCCGAGCATTCTGCACTTCTGAAGTAAGAGATGTTTGTGTTCCTGGCTGGGGATCGAAAAGCCGTTTTCTAGATCTTCCTTCCATTTTCCATCGTTCATGAGTGCTTCTGCAAACCCTTTTCTTTTTTTATTCAAATCAAACTTATACTCTGATAACTCTTTGTCAATTTCGTCAAATGACTTACCTTCGTTGAGCATTTGTGTAATTTTATGAGCATTTTCCAGTGCAAATACGCCACAATTACAGCCATCGTCTTGCTGCTTAGCTTCAGAGCTTCTCATGTTACCATCATCCTCTATCTCCAACGTTTCCTGTAATACACCTACTATATAATTAGTATCAATTTGCCTACTAACTAGCTTGTTTCTATATTTTCTTGCGTCATTTAATGTTTTTTCAAGATCATCTTTTTTCTCCTTAAGGCTGAGATTATCTGGATCAATCCCTCTTTCTCGTATTAACCTGTCGACTTTATCGTCTAAAGGTTTCACACATTCTTCAGTAATCTCATTAGCAAGATTTATATAATCTTTTATTTGTCCTTCAACCTTATTTGGCAACTTCTTACCAAATGAGTCACAGTAATAGGCTTTAAATTGCCTATCTGCCTGGTTATAGGTAACAATCAATGTTACCCAATGATTGCCACCTAAATTAGCGATCGAGGTAAAGATTTTTCTTGGATTCCTTTGTGCTACTTCATTTTTGTACTCTTTCAATTTTGAGTTTAAAGAGTTTACATCACCAGGAATGCAAAAAAGTGTATCACCCTCTGAACTTTCTGAATACCCATATCTAACCCTTGCAATGTGAGCAATATCATGTTGTTGTAGCCAGTAAGTATAATTTTCTCTATTTGTCTGATGTACAAGAGTTTGTAAGTCTTCGCTGAACTCCTTACCGACGCCACTATCTTTATCTTGATCTGCTCCTTTTCCACTAACATAACCTTTGACCCAGCAAAACAAAGGTTCAATAGCAAATTTGTATGTTGCTGCAAGAGCTACTCCCATTAAAATCCAAACTATGGGATTGGAGATGAGCATAGCAAGTGAAAAGGTCAGTAGAGGAGATCCTACTATCAGCCCTGAACAGCCAATGGTAAATGTAGCCGCCAGATGTATACCAAAAGCGTAAATAGCAAACCTTCCACCATCTTTGAGTTTGGTAAGGTAAGTGTCCTTGTCTGTAGTACCTAACATGTTATATCCATGAATGCCAAGTTAACTAGATTTTAGCAAATTTTGAGGGTAAAGTCAATTATGATGATCTTATACCAATTCCCACTGGCTTTGTTGCATGGCAACTAAAAAATCTAGTGGTTACTGACGAAATTCATTATAAAGTGGCTATTTAACTACCGAAGAAAGAATATGCC
>NZ_WQMP01000037.1:0-7947 GCF_013366855.1 Wolbachia endosymbiont of Madathamugadia hiepei | reverse complement strand
TTACCCTATTTCTCTCTGCTACTCTCTTTCTAATCCATAGTTAGCGTTTTTAAATGCAAATAACCAAAACTGTAAACGTTAAGAAATTTACTGAGCGAAAAAAAAGGCAAAAAAACTCTGAGGCAGCTAGTATTCAAATTCTCCCTTGTCTATTTGACGTTCTATACTGTCTTAAACGACTTATAAACGCGTTTCAGCTTGAAAACCAGAAGTTTTAAAAAGACGTGAGGTGCACATAGTGCAAAAATTTAAACAATGAGACGCCAAATACCCTAAGTTTTTTGTCATTAACCCACTGCAGAGATTGCGAAGATAAATAAATAGCTTCAGTATCGTTACAAGGGGGTTGAAGGAACTTGTCAAGTAGTTTTTTGTTCCATTTCTATGAATGGCGTGTTATATACCTAGCGCGCTGCCATTTTTGTCATAGCACGGTCAAACACTCCCAATAACCTCTTAAATAGGCTTGGAGTTAGCGAAGAAATAGGATTAACAGATACGTTACTGCTTTTATCATCCCCATTTGCTTTGTAGTCTATTGAAATAATCCCCCTACTTTTCCCACCAGTAAGAAGTTTTCCGATTATAGGGATTTTTGACAAAGATTTGTTAATTGAGTATGCTGGTATTACTTGTCCTTCAACCTGGAACTTATAATCCTTGATATCAAGCCTACCTCTAGTGCTAATGCCCAGTTCCGCCCCTTCAAGCCAAGATTCTTCAATTTCAACAGTGCCATCTTTATATGAAAAAGGTGCATTACACTTATAAAAGTATACACCTTCGTTCTTTATAGCATTTACAATACCAGGCAGTGAAGACATCGATAGTAAAGTGGTAAGCAGTGAAGCATCTTTGATATAGAAATTGCTGATAGATAACATGCCATAATGTTTTCCATTTGCTCTCTTAGGAGATAGATAAAAAGATAATTTGCCGTTTTTCACTGATTTACCAATGCCTAAAGAGCGCAAAAGCATACCTGAATTATCCGCATATATTTCGAGCCCTATTCCACTGTATTCCGCTGATATTTTGCTGTTGTCTTCCAAAAACTGTCCTGCAAATTTACTTCCATTACAATCACCTTTAGTGCAGGTTACATGTAGCTTGGCGTTTTTGATAACAATGCCTTCTTTCATCATTACATTGTCAACATTCATACTTACTTCTATGTCATTGTTGAATCCACCACTATTGTTGCCAAGCAACCCTAAAATATCACTTAAATTAATTTTCTCACCATAAATAGTTATGGCATTTTTTTCTTTGCCTAACTCAACTTCTACATTGAGGTCATTATCCGGCAATTCAAATTTGCCAGAACTCAAATACAAATTCCCATTCTCTACTTTTCCGCTAAATTTTATATCTAGGTCATTTCCTACAGCGTCTAATTTGTCTATTGACAACTCACTTGCTCCTTTTAGCATCGTAGAAAACGAAATTTTATTGTGGTCTTCAAAGCGATTTCTCCACCCTAAGTAGCTTGAACGTGACTCAAGCTCTGACAAATCTATATTACCACTAACATATCCCGTCTTATCCTGATTTATCACTGACTCTATACTCGTGTTGACGTAACCACCATCAAAATTAAGTATTTGAGCAGGTAAATCTCCAGTTAAATTCCAGGCAAAACTTTCATTTTTGTTGCTACTCTTCAAGTCGAATAATAGTTGTGTATTATTCACCATACCACTGCCATTTAAATCAATAAAGTCTCTGCCGAAATCAAGCTTAATATCATGCTTACCAAGACTTGCACCATAGAGAACTAGATCGTCAATTTTGGAATGAAAATTTGCTAAGAAGTCTACTTTTTTATTGTCGACATTCAGGTTAAAAATGCGAAAACTGAATACAGATTTTGCTATTCCACCAATCTTGTCTCTTGTAACCTGAATCATATCATCCAGTTTAAATTTTATAGGCTCATATAACCCGTAAGCGTCGCTTGTGGCCTTACCATTCATGACTAGAACTGATTCTTCCTTATCGAGAAAGTTCATTTCAATACTACCACCATCAATAGTGAAATTCTGAAATTTAGCGCTATTTACAGCAATTGTGAGGTTGTTATTTTTGAGAGTTAAATCACCATTTAATTCTTTTACTTGCTCAAAATCTTCATCAAATCTGACACTGCAGTTTTCTATATCGGCAACAATTACAACGTCTGATAGATCATCATTAACTAAGCTGTTAATTTTGCCGTTGAAACTTATGATTGTATTTACAATATCCCCATCGATATTATCACAATACCATTTTTTAAATCTATTGTTCACTATACCATCTGGTACATAAGTACATAAATCCTTCGCGGCAAACTTACTAATGTTGACCCTAAGCAGAGTATGATTTGTACTAAAGTTCATTTTGCCAATCAAAGAAAGGTACATACTATTTGACTTAAAATGAAAGTTTTTTACGCTGATGATTTCATCACTATATGTCAAATTTACATTTACATTAGTCAAGGCTAGGTTTTTACCCGAGTGATTCTCTGTATTTAATACGTATATGTTTCCATCTACAACTTCATCCTTTCCATTAATTCTCATTGAAAAGTTTCCTTTGAATCCTATTTCTTTGTCCAAATTGTAACTTTTAACTAGTGTGGAAAACTCGTTAAATAGCCCCAACTTTAGGTTATAGAATGTTCCATACAAATTTAGTAAATTATTGGGGTTTTTTATCGTAATGGATAAATCATCTAGAAATCCTTTACCTTCTTTTGTATGGACACGGATATCCAAAACATTGAAATCTTCTCCCTTCCCTGCATATACTTTATCAATGAAAAGTTCACCTTCCGTGCTTTTATTGATAGCAATGTTAGTAATTTCAATTTTTGAACTTGCATTTAGGTCAAAAAAGAATTTCCTCATTGCTTTCAAAAAATTTTTTGAATTAAAATCAACTGCTTTGAAGTCATCTTTTTCCTGATTAATACACACATACACATTATCAGCCGAGACTTGAGAAAAATTTACACTGGTTTTTAGCAAGGAACTGAACTTAAAATGCACAAAAAGGTTAGGAACCTTTATAGTAAAACCAGGGTTTACTATTTTTAAATCTGTAATGACTAGATATGGATCTGTGCCGTCTCTTTGCCAAATAACTGAAGCGCTCTCCATATTGACGTTTGAGTTGGCAAACGTTTTCGATATCTTATTCTTTAAGTAAAAACTGATATAACTAATATTAACTCCCAAGGGACTTTTATCTTTAAAAAAGACAAAGAAGCAGAGCATAAATAATAAAACTATAAAAAATAATATAGTGATTTTTTTAAGCATCGATTATTGCTTTTCTTGCTAAACTATCAGCCTCCTCATTATATTTATCGCCATTGTGAGCTTTAACCCACCTCCAATTAATCTTGTGTTGTGAAGCGATGTCATCCAATTCTTTCCACAACTCCATATTTTTTACTGATTTTTTATTACTTGTCTTCCAGCCATTCACTTTCCACTTATTTATCCACTCTGTTATACCATGTTTGATATAGAGACTATCCGTATATAAATTAATATTACAAGAAAATTTTAACGCCTTCAGTCCGTTGATCACTGCTGTTAACTCCATTTTATTGTTTGTAGTATTTTCTTCCCTACCATAAACATCCTTTCTATGATTTTGAAATAGTATAATTGCCGCCCATCCTCCTGCTCCAGGATTACCAAGACACGCTCCATCCGTGTATATCGTCACTTCCTTTTTATTCATCCTTAATTATATTAATTAACAAAGTATATAGCTACTTCTATGAAAGCACAATTTCAATGAGACACACGGATACAAGGCGTTTTAAGCTGTACCCTCAAATTTTATTATGGAAATAAAGAAAAGTGCAACAACGAACACTACTAGAAGGAAAAACAAAAAATAGTTTTTATGTTTTTGCTGTTCTTTCATAGCTAAAACAAATCAGTAGAACAAAAAATAACACTAGTAAACAGAAAAAATAGATAAGAAATTGAATAAGAAAACATTTTTTCCTGTGAGCTATGATTCTTGAGCCTTATAATAGATGCAGCATACCAAATAAAAACGCAACCCTCAAGGGTTGCCAGACTTAAGTGAAATAGAGCATTTTTCAAAAACAGTGCTGGAAGTAAGCTAGTTAGCACCAGCAACACACTGTAAATTAATATATGTTTTCTTGTTTTCTCTGAGCCATAAACAACATTGAACATTGGAATAGACGCTTTTACATAATCCTCAGACTTATTTAAGGATAGAGCCCAAAAGTGCGGTGGGGTCCACATAAAAATTATTAGGAATAGAATGAAACTTTCCCAACTTACGGAGTTAGTGACAATTGCCCAACCGATCATTGGAGGAAAAGCACCTGATGCACCGCCGATAACAATATTTTGCGGAGTGCGTCTTTTGAGCCAAATTGTGTACACGAAAACGTAAAATAATATGCTAACTGCAAGTAAAGCAGCGGAAATATAGTTTACTGCTATTGCCATAATAAATACCGACAATACTCCAAGGATTATACCAAATTCGAGCGCACTTTCTGCAGAAACTCTACCTGAAGGTATAGGACGATCTTTTGTTCTTTTCATGAGAAGATCTATGTCCCTATCATACCACATATTTATGGCACCTGCGGATCCTGAACCAAGAGCAACACATACAAGAGATATTAGTGCAAGAAAAGGATGAATACTACCTGGTGCAGCAACCATTCCAGCAACTGCAGTAAATACTACAAGGTACATTATCCTTGGCTTCAGCAAACGCCAAAAATCCAGTATTGTTGATTCAACATTTAACAAAGCACTTGTGTACATTCTATTTTACCACTGGCGGTTTTTCGAAAGTATGAAAAGGTGGTGGTGAAGATATTGTCCACTCCAAGGTATCACCTCCCCAAGGGTTATTTCCAGCTTTCTTGCCCCATTTGAAGAGGTGTACAACTATGAACACAAAAAGCGTAACTGAAATGAAGGACATATATGAACCAATTGAGGACACATAATTCCAAGGAATGAATGCATCTGGATAGTCGGGTATACGCCTTGGCATACCAGCTAATCCCAAAAAATGCTGAGGTAAGAAAGTGATATTGGTGCTAATAAAAGTAAGCCAAAAATGTATTTTTCCCAGGCACTCATTATACTGTTTACCCGACATTTTACCTATCCAATAATAAAAGCCAGCGAAGACTCCAAACATTGCAGCAAGTGACATGACATAGTGAAAGTGAGCAACAACATAATAAGTATCGTGCAAAAGCTTATCTATTCCACCTTGAGACAGAATTATTCCGGTTATACCACCACCAACAAACATGAAAATAAAACCTAGTGCAAATAGCATAGGGGTTTTAAGCTCAATTGCTCCACCCCACATAGTTGCAATCCAGCTAAAGACTTTAACACCAGTTATAACACCAATGAAAATTGTGCTGGTGCTAAAAAATATGGCAGCATCTTCACTAAGCCCAACAGTAAACATATGGTGAGCCCAAACCATAAAACCAAATACCGCTATGCCTATCATTACATAAACCATTCCCATATAACCAAATATCGGCCTATGAGAAAAAGTTGACACGATTTGGCTTATGATACCAAACGCAGGAAAAATAATTATGTAAACTTCCGGATGACCAAAAAACCAAAATAGATGTTGAAACAATACAGGGTCGCCACCCCCAGCAGGATCAAAAAAGGAAGTGCCAATGTTACGATCAGTAAGCAGCATAGTTATAGCACCAGCAAGAACCGGTAAAGCGACAATTAACATGAATGACGTTAATAAAACAGACCAAACAAATAGTGGCATCTTAGTTAATGACATGCCCTTTGCACGCATATTAAATATAGTAACTATAAAATTGATCGCTCCAACAATCGATGACATACCAGCAATATGGAGTGCAAGTATGGCAAGGTCAACTCCTGCACTTGGATGGGACATGACTTGCGACAGAGGTGGGTATAAAGTCCAACCTGTTCCAGGACCTTCGCCAGCAAATACTGAAAGGACAAGCAAAATAAAAGATGATACTAACAACCAAAAACTTAAATTATTCATACGGGGAAATGCCATGTCTGGTGCGCCAATCATAAGAGGCACAAACCAATTACCAAACCCTCCCATTAGTGCTGGCATTATCATAAAAAACACCATTATTACCGCATGCCCTGTAACCATTACGTTATATAATTGATAATTATTGTTAAGTATATTAATATGCATTAGTTGAGTGCGAATAACCACTGATAACAATCCACCAATAACTCCAGCTAGTATGGAGAAAATAATGTACAGCGTTCCTATGTCTTTATGACTAGTAGAAAATAGCCAACGCTTTATACCTTTTGGTACATCACTCATATCTATACTCCAAATTTAACTCACTAATTTTTTATTTTCGATCCACTTATTAAAATCTTCTTTACTTACTACCTCAACAACAATTGGCATAAACCCGTGGCCTTGACCACACAATTCATAACATTGCCCATAATAAATACCAGGCTTTTTGACATTAAACCATGCTTCATTTAGTCTTCCTGGTATTGCATCAATTTTTACACCGAAAGCTGGTATTCCCCAGCTATGTATCACATCTCCTGCCGTCACTTGTAAACGAACGTTAGTATTGATAGGCAAAACAACGTTATTATCAACAGAGAATAGTTTCAAATCTCCTTCGCTAAAGTCATCTTTCCCCTTAATATAGCTGTCAAACGACACGCCTTTATATTCTGGATATTGATAGCTCCAATACCATTGATGACCAATAACCTTCAGTGTTATGTCAGCCTTTGGTACCTTTTCTTGTAGCTTAATTAATTCAGCATTTTTAAAGGCCAATATTCCAACAATAATCGTGGGTACAACAAACCAGACGATTTCCAAAAGGATATTATGACTTGTCTTACTTATATTCTTCACTTTGCTCTTATGAAAGCGAAATACTACATAAGCAAGCAGTGCCCATACGAGAAGCATTATTGCAACCATTATACTCATCACAAACGAATGTGACTTAACTACAACTTCCATTATCTCAGTTGCAGGAGAAGGAAATCCAAATTGCCAGGAGGTAGGAGCAGAAGCAACTGGTGTACTCGAGTAAAACATTATCAATAATACAAATAACTTCACCATATTTGTTTGCTGTAAAACTAAGTGACATACCATATAATAGTATATATAAACCTACTATGCAAACAGAGATTAGCAATGATTAATAATTTTTTAGCATTTGATAGGTATAATAATATAGTACTAATTTAGGGGAAAAAGCATTTACATGAATCTATTTTAAGTTAAAATATTATAATATTTTTAGTTAAGTATTTACTTTAAGTAAATTCTATAATAAGTTTAATAGTGTCTGTTACTGCTAATAACCCTCTAGCCTCACACCTAAAAGCAGTAACAGACACTATTAAACTTTATGACAAATTTACTCATCTGTAAGTATAAAGGCCTGCCTCATATTTTATATAATACACTATACTTTATTAACTAACTTTTAATGCCTGTAGCAGCATATATGATTTACGTATTATAGAAAATAATCATAAGGTATACTACTTGTAACCAATATAAAATTTTTTATTCAGGACCATTTCTATTATTTTGGGGGTTAAAGCACTTGAAACTTTGAGCAAATGCACCTCGGCTTTCCGCAAGGAATAACTGAGTTATTAAGCTCTGTAAACAAAATTTTTAGAGAAGTCAATAAAATCTTATAACAAATCTCAATGGTAAATTAAAAAGTTTCCCCTACGATGAGAGATTTAGCGAATTTATTATGTATCTTGTTTGATAACGAAAGTTGGTGTAACCTTTATGCTTAAGAAATTTACCAAATGAAAAAAAAGCAAAAGAAGCCCTAGTCTCTGTGAAAAAAGTTTATCATGAGAAAATAAGGAAAGATGTAGCAAAAACTGGTAGTTT
>NZ_WQMP01000036.1:0-8194 GCF_013366855.1 Wolbachia endosymbiont of Madathamugadia hiepei | reverse complement strand
AACTTTAGACGTGTTTTTTCTCGATTTGACAAGACTGCTGAGGTTTTTATGGGTTTTTTAAACTTCGTTGGTTCTCTCATATGGCTTCTCTCAAATTTTGTTCACAGAGATTAGCAGCTTTTGAGCAAGCTCTAGCAGAAGGTGCGAACGTTAATGCGTTTGACGCAGGATGTACAACATTAATGACTATAGTTACTAATTTGTCTACGTGTTCTGGAATAGAAACGGAAGAGAAATATCATAGTATGATTAGGTCACTTCTACTGGACCATAACATAAATGTTAATATTCGTGAACAAATTAATGACAACACAGTTTTACATTTAGCAATGTGCTTTCAACAAAAGAAAACGTTACAACTCTTGCTCAGTCACCTAAACATAAACACTAATATAACCAATAAGGAATATCAAAGTCCTAGTGAGTGTGCTAGGCAAAATCGTGCTGAACATTTGATAATGGAAATACAAAAAGCGCAAAAAGGAAAACAGTTATTAACTGTCCTTTCTAGAAATATTTACTTAGCAAAAACTCTTTTGAATCAAGATCTTAATCCTAACTGCTGGGAAAGAAACAAAAATGGAGAAATTGAAACACCACTTAGCCTAATTATCAAATCGTGTTTACAAATAATAACAAGAGATAAGGAAGAAGTACTGATTAAACTTTTAAAACATAAAGAGCTAGATTTTAGTCAGATAAAGCTAACACAAGCTATAGAGAAAAGTCTAAGATTGAAGCAAACAATTGCACAAGCGATTACAGAGCGATTAACTGATGTTATTAACAGAAAAGATTTAGATGATGTGAAAAAGTTGGTGGAAGATAATTGCTTCATGAATTATGCAATTGTTGCTGCTGCGTTAAGAGATGTTGGTGATCCAATTGAATCTATTACGAATTATTTAAATGAAAAATTTCCTGCAAGTGTGGGACGGCCCTTAGCAGGCATGAGTGATATACCAATAGATTTTGAGGAGTTTGTACAAGAACTTGTAGACAAGCTTGAAGAGGTAAAAGCTCAACTTGCAAAGAAGGTAAAGGAGTTGAACGATGCAAGGCAGGAGTTGAACAAACGCAATGATAAAATTGGAAAACAGCAAAACAGAATTCTAGAACTAGAGAGAGAACTTCATCATGCAAAAATTCGACTTGCAAAGGGAGATATAAAGAAATCAGCAGAAGATAATTGCTTTATGAGTCGTCCAATTGTTACTGCTGCGTTGGGGAATGTTAATAAAAAATTTTCTGCAAGTGCGGAACAGCCTTTAGCAAGTACGGATAGTGCACCGGTAGGTTTTGAGCAAGGTGTACCAAAACTTGCAGATGAACTTGAAAGCGTACAAGATCAACTTGCAGACAAAGAAAAGGAATTGAGTGATATAAAGCAGGAGTTGAACAAACGAAATGGTGAAATTAGAGAACAGCAAAACAGAATTTTAGAGCTGAAGGGAGAACTCGATCAAGCAAAAGCTCAACTTACAGAGAAGGATAAAAAACTGAACAATACAAAGGAAGAGTCAAATGAGAGGATTCATCGAAAAAGTGATAGACGAGCAAATTCTCCAGGTGGAAAACAAAACAACTACGCTCTTACATTTTTTATATTGTCGGGAACATTTGTTGTTGGTGCGTGTTTAACGATAGTGGATTATCCAGAGATAAGTGCTGGTCTTGCTGCAGTTGCGCTGGGTCTTTTTTTAGTAGGGTATTTTTTATACAAAGGAGATGAAAAAGACATAGGACCTGGTAGTGCTACCGATAATCCTCAAGTTACAAGGATTTTTATTTCTTCTCCAAATTCTGCTGAAAGTTTTTATACATATTAAAAACATCCTGATAATTTAAGTGAGTGTAAACTTGAGTGGTTTCCAGGCTTGAGTGGCCAAGCAGTTGTTGTATAGACCTTATGTCAACATTTTCTTGAAGCAAATGAGTGGCGAAACTGTGACGGAATGCGTGTGGAGATAAAATTTCTGGCAAGTTTAATGTTCTCCTTATTTTCTGCAAGCGATTAGCAACATAAGTTCTTCCCAATTTTTTTCCTCTTACTCCCACAAAGAGATATTGTGCTTCATCGTCAATGCCAAGGTAAGGACAAGCTTTTATATATTCTTGTAAACACTTTTTTACTACCGGAAGAATAAATACCTGCCTTTGTTTGTTTCCCTTACCTGTAATTATTAGGTTTTCGCCACTTACATCACTAATCCTAAGACTTAGCGCTTCACTAATTCTGAAGCCTGTGCCATATAATAGAACAATAATCGCAACTTCTCTTTTTATTACCCAAGGTTCACCCAAATCAGATAATTTCATTTCTTTCAGTAGAGTTTTTATATCAGATATTGATAATGCTTTAGGCAAAGTTTTTCTCTGAATTGGCTTTGACAAGGAAAATACAGCCTCATTATTTATTTCATAGTTGTTTTTCATGTACTTGAAAAAGTTTCTGACTGCTGACAGTGCGCGAGTGTTAGACCTTGCATTTACGCCTCTTGCATAACGGAAACTAAGCCAGCTTCTTAGCTCAGATATGCTTAATTTTTCCAAGGAACCAATATTTACTTCTCTACCAATGTGAGCGCTGAGGAAACTTATAAGATCCTTTAGGTCTCTCATATATGATTCTAAAGTGTTAGGTGAGTAAGATCTATTGCATCTCAGCCATTCATACCAATTTTCAATGATTGAACCAAGGTTACTTTTTAAAGAAGGCATCAATACACGCATCGCGGAAAGCTTCGTTTATATCAGGGTGAGAGTGACAAATTCTATATATATCCTCTGCTGCTGCACCATATGCCATTGCAACTGCTGCTTCATTAATTAGCGTATCAGCATATGCTCCTATGATATGTACGCCCAGTATTGTATCTGTAGTGCTGCAAGTTAGCACTTTCACGAATCCTTCGGCATCATCAGTGATTTTTGCTCTGCCATTTGCAGCAAATTGACATTTACCAACTTTATACTTACGACCGGCACTTTTCAGTTCCTCTTCGGTTTTACCAATTGAAGAAACCGCAGGGTGAGTGTAAATGACGGATGGTATGATCCCATAGTCAACGTGAGGTGACTGCCCTGCTATTATCTCTGCAACTGCCACTCCTTCTTCTTCTGCTTTATGAGCAAGCATTGCTCCACCAATCACGTCACCAATAGCAAATATTCCTTTCACGTTAGTTTCATACCTGTTGTTAACTTGAACAAAACCACGATTATCTTTCTCTATCTTCTCATCGATACCAAGACCATCGGTGCATGGTTTGCGACCTACTGCAATGAGCACCTTATCTGCCTCTATAGTATCTGTTTGGTTGTCTTGAGCAGAGCAAACTTTTACGCTGAGAGAATTACTATTTTGTTTCATTTCCTCAACTTTAGTGCTGAGTAAGAATTTTATTCCTTGTTTTTGCAGATTAGAAAGAAGAGACTTACTTAATTCTCCATCCATTGCTGCAGCGACTCTATCAAGAAACTCTACTACAGTGACTTCAGACCCTAGCCTTTCCCATACAGAAGACATTTCAAGTCCTATTGCTCCAGCTCCAATGACGACAAGTTTTTTTGGCACTTCAATTAGAGACAACGCACCGGTAGATGAAATGATATTTTTCTCGTCAATATTAATTCCTGGCAGAGAACTAATATCAGAACCGGTTGCGATTACTATGTTTTTTGTCTTCAACGTCTTGCCTTCAACTGAAACTTCGAGATTACCTTGATCAAAAGCGGTAATTTTTCCAAGTCCGTTGATTTTAGTGATCTTGTGAAGGCTGAACAGGTATTCTATGCCTTTTCCAAGCTCCTGAACTCTGGCGTCTTTATACTTTAGCATTTCTTTTAGGTCGAAGCTTGTATCCTTAACTTTTATGCCAAGTTTTGACAGGTCATTTTTCGTGTGAACATACTGATAGGAGGAGTGAAGTAAAGCTTTAGAGGGTATACATCCGACTCGCAAACACGTACCACCAAAAATGTTGTTTTTGTCTACGCAGGCAACTTTCAATCCAAGCCTTGCAGCAGCAATGGCACACTTATAGCCGCCTGGACCGCCACCTATAACAATCAGATCATAATCAGTCATAAAAAACAAACCTATTTTCTAAAGAATAAACACCGTTTCCCTCAGTTGTCACATATATCTTATCATGGGTAAACACTGGAGTGTGAAACACATTGCCAGGTATTTCAATTGCCTTGCCTGTGTTTTCAGATCCAGGAAAAGCAAACACCAACCTTTTATCACTTGTTACCCATAAAGTATAAGCATACATAATTGGAGCAAATAATTGCGTATTTTCTATTAAATTGGACGTCCAGACTGTTTCTCCGTTTTGTATGTCGACACCGATTATTTTATTATCTTTAGTAATTATAAAAGTACTGCCACCGGCTCTTTGTTCCTTTGCAGGGATAAGAGGACTATAATATGATACAATGTCTGATACACTTTTTACTTCCAGTGGCTTTGACCATAAAATGTTTCCTGATTTCATGTCAATACCATAAATATAAGAATTGTTTGTAGCTACTAAAGTATCACCGAGCACTCTTGGTGTAGTGGTCACATCTGTGAGCTGTGTGTTCAAAAGGTTTGTAGCCAATTTTTGGCTCCACAGTTTTTTACCATCTTCATTAAAAGCTATTAGCTCACCATTTGAAAACGGTGCTATTATTTTATCATTGGAAATTGCGGGTGATATGGAATATAAACCACGAACCACATTGATACCATTTTGATAAGTCCAAACGGAGCTGCCATCTTTTATATCAAACGCATACAGGTAGTTATCGATGGTTAATACTATCAGTTTATTATTTGTTACTATTGCTTTTCCTCTTACTGGAGCTCTCAGTTCTTTTTCCCACTGAACCTCACCAGTTTTTGCATCTATTGTATGCAGAACGTTATCCACTATAAAGAAAACAATTCCTCTATGGCATGATAGACTCATGTTACCAATTTTTTTTCTGTGTGGAAGGTGCAATTTCCAATTCAAAGTCCTTGGGTTATCAACATCAAAGGAATACAAGGTGCCGTGCTTATCTGCCAGAACGATACTATTTTCTGTAAGCACCGGAGCAACATAACCTTGCGATAATTTTTTATCGACTAAGGTTATTCGTTCACTTGCCATTGTGTAACTGCTACACAATAACATTATCATAACAATTATTACTTTCATTACTTATTGAAAACAAGACTTATCAATATACATACTAGAAGCGTTAACCACAATGAAAATGTTCTCAGTTGAACCAAGAGTTAAATATCAACATCATGCACATTTAATGCATTGGTATTGATAAAATCACGACGTGGTTCGACTATATCGCCCATTAACACTGAGAATATAGAATCAGCTTCCTCACAATCTTTTATTTCAACTTTGAGCAAAGTTCTAGTTTCAGGATTGAGTGTGGTCTCCCAAAGTTGATCGGCATTCATTTCGCCAAGACCCTTAAATCTCTGCAGAGTTAAACCTTTTTTACCATAATCCATCATTATTTTTGCAAGTGCACTCGGAGATTTAATCTTTATTTCAGTTTCTTGTGACTTTAAAAATGAATCACCATTGAATAAGTCAATTATGTCATCAAGAGAACTCAAAATATTTTGTATTTCTTTGCTTTTAAGCATGCTAAGCGGAAACATATATTTGTCTGCCAGTCCTTGAAATAACTTAGAGATATGCACTTCTTCATCTTTTATTTCTACTTCCCAATTATATTCGTTGTACATTAACTTTAAACATTTCAATATCTCATCAGCAGATGATAGGGCGTTCTTTTTGCTTAGAATTAGTAGTGACTCCAATAGATTTTGTGGTATTTCCCTGTCATAATTTTTGCTAATGTTTGAAATACTAAGACATTTATCCAAAACAAAGCGTAAATCTTTGTCTGTACTGCTTAATGTTAATCTTTTAACCGCCGAGTTTACTATATATTCTTCAAAAGTTTTGTCGTCTTTAATATAAGTATCTTTAGCATTTTTTGTAACTTTATAAAGAGGTGGCTGTGCTATATATAAATACCCTCTTTCAATTACTTCACGCATATACCGAAAAAAGAAAGTTAGAATTAAAGTTCTTATATGTGAACCATCAACGTCTGCATCTGTCATAATGATAATTTTATGATACCTAGTTTTATCAATGTCAAAATGCTCACTTCCTATTCCAGCGCCAATCGCAGTAATTAAAGAACCAATTTCCGCAGATGAAAAAATACGATCTAAACTTACACGTTCTACGTTTAGAATTTTCCCCCTTAAAGCAAGTACTGCTTGTGTTTTACGATTACGCCCCTGCTTTGCAGTACCACCTGCAGAATTACCCTCTACTATAAATAATTCCGATAACTCAGGAACTTTTTCCTGACAATCGGCAAGCTTTCCAGGTAGAGTGGAAATATCAATGGTGTTTTTGTTTTTAACTAACTCTCGCGCTTTTCTTGCAGCTTCTCTTCCTTTAGCTGATCTGATAGCTCTTTCTACTATACTCGCTGCTAATTTTGGATCAGTTTCAAGTATTGTACTTAGCTTATCAGAAACTATGTTTTCTACAACTGTGCGCGCTTCAGAACTGACTAACTTGTCTTTTGTTTGTGAAGAAAACTTAGGGTCAGGCATCTTAAGAGATAAAACACAGGTTAACCCTTCTCTGACATCTTCCCCAGTTAGATTCACTTTTGCCTTTTTCAAAAACCCCTCGCTAGTTGCATAATTGTTAATACATCTAGTTAAGGCAGACCTAAATCCTGCCAAGTGTGTACCACCATCTCGTTGTCTTATATTATTTGTAAAGCACAGCATATTTTCGTAGTAGGAGTCATTCCACTCCATTGATACTTCTACGCTGATGCCGAGATCTTTTGTATCGCCTCTCATGCTGGCAATTTTGGTAACATGCGTCTTATTTTTATCTAAATATCGCACAAAATTTGCTGTACCAAAATTATCTTGAGACTGTTTACTATCATTAAAATGAGACTCTACGTGTGATTTGTTGCGGAGATCACGCAAAGTGATCTCGATATTTGAGTTTAAAAATGCCAATTCTCTGATGCGACTCTCAAGGGTAGAGTAACTAAAGTCAATGTTACTGAAAGTCTCTGTTGATGGCATGAACGTTACTCTAGTTCCCTTTTTGCTTGTATTTTCATTTACTAACTTTAAAGGCTCAATGGACTTACCATCTTCAAAGCGCATAAAGTGTTCTTTCTTGTTGCGCCAAATAGTTAACTCCAGCCAGCTTGATAATGCATTTACAACTGAGATTCCAACACCATGTAATCCACCTGAAACCTTATAGGTATTGCTGTCAAATTTTCCACCTGCATGCAGTTGGGTCATTATTACCTCCGCTGCTGATATTCCTTCTTCTTCGTGGATATCAGTTGGAATGCCACGACCATTGTCGGTTACGGATACTGAGCCATCTTCATTTATGCTAACTTCAATTTTATCACAATGCCCAGCTAAAGACTCATCTATCGCATTGTCGACAACCTCATATACCATATGGTGCAAACCAGACCCATCATCAGTATCACCAATGTACATACCTGGACGCTTCCTTACAGCATCAAGACCTCTTAAGATTTTTATTGCATCAGCGTTGTAATTACTTTCCATGGAATTGCTTTATTTATGAATATTAATTAATATTACATTTGTATATGTCGATTAGCAACATTTTTAAACTGAGAGGAGATCTTTGATTGTGGTACATAGGTATAAAGCATGTTAGCACCTATATAATGGTAACATCCACTTCCACGGGTTGTTTCAATGTACAAGCCCAAATTGAAACAAAATCCTGCTTTATATTTCGAGATAAATGTCTATAGTGAACTATCTCGCCATTTGATTTGGGTTTCCCAGTTCAACGTAGGATAGGTTGCTCATACATGTTTTTAATATTTTTTTCTGTTTATCACTATCCAGCTTGCTGCTGAATTTCTGACACTTTTCCTCGAGCGCTGCACGTACAGCGGTAATAAACGTTACTGTTTCAGTTGAGAGTTCTGAAGGGCCTGCAAAGCTCTTCCGGATCGTTTCTTGTTCTCTTTCAGAAAATTTGCTTAGAACCTCCCTAGTCTCTGTGAACAAAATTTTAGAGAAGCCATATGAGAGAACCAACGAAGTTTAAAAAACCCATAAAAACCTCAGCAGTCTTGTCAA
>NZ_WQMP01000035.1:0-8457 GCF_013366855.1 Wolbachia endosymbiont of Madathamugadia hiepei | reverse complement strand
TGACAAGACTGCTGAGGTTTTTATGGGTTTTTTAAACTTCGTTGGTTCTCTCATATGGCTTCTCTAAAATTTTGTTCACAGAGACTAGATTTTGATAACCCCCTTGGGGCTTGTTATTCCAGTGCGTGACGATGGTTCACTTTATGACGGTGTCATGAAAGTGGCCCTACTAGGATCCAGAAAGATATAGATTCCAGCGTCACGCGCTGGAATGACAAAGTTATGGGTGTCATCCAAGTAGCTGAAACTGGAACCAGGAAAGTTCTTGCGTATACAGATGAAGATAAAATTATAAGATCCTCTAAAGGAGGTAAATTGGCATCTTCTTGTGTTGCATAGTCGTCCACTGAGGGACTGTGCAGCACGTCCTGCGTTTTGCCATCATCCACTACTGCGTAATCAATATTACACTTATTTAGTCCACCTAATATTCTGCTTTGGAAATATTTTTCACCATAGCCTTCCATAATAACGTTTATATAGTCAGCACTGTCAATATCAGAAAGCTTGTTACATATTTTTGGATCTTTAACTGCATAGTGTTGTGTAAACTTACACTCACTACCGTCATCTTTACAAAAAGAAAATTTTCCTTTTTGGTTGCTATCTGCGGTAATGATAAATCTGTTGCCTTCTTTATCCTTTGCCGAGAACTCATTACTACCCTTGTCTATGGAATATTGTTCCTTTGGGAACGTAAATGTTAAGTGATATGTCATAATACTACCTTAATAAAAATGACTATTATAGTATAGATTTATTAATAAACAATATATATTATAGCATAATTAATGTAATACCAATTCCATTACACAGAAAGCGGATAGACAACAGTAGAAAAAAGTTATAACGTCATTCAATGGAAACGAAAAAAACTACTTGACAAGTTCCTCCAACTCCCTTATAATGAGACTGAAGCTATTATTTATCTTCAGTCTGTGCAGATTAAACGACAAAAAAACTTAGTGTATCTGGCGTACCATGTTTAATTTTTTGCACTATGTGCACCTCACGTCTTTTAAAACTTTTGATTTTCAAGCTCAAACGCGCTTATAAGTCGTTTAAAACATAAAAAAACGCCAATATTATAGGATAGATAGTAAATAACTAGCTACCGGGGTCTCTTTTGCTGCTTTTTCTGTTTAGTAAATTTTTTAAACATTTGCAGCTAAGGTTAGTTGCATTAAAAAGCAGCTAAGTCGCATTCATCAAGCGTTTAGAATAAAAAAAACGCCGATATTTCGACACAAAAGTAAATAACTAGCCACCACGGGGCTTCTTTTGCTTTTTTTCTTTACTAGGTAAATTTCTTAAATATTTATTACTAAAGTAGTATCCTGAGTCCCAGTGCCAGCTACTTGGATGACAGAAGGGGGCACTTGGATGCACCCACAGACCTGTCATTCCAGCGCGTGACGCTGGGATCCAGGAAAGTTTGCTTGTAAGCAAGCAAACTAATTTTGTGAACATAGAAAGTAGCTAATCTTAATTTAAAACACAACATTAATCATTATGGAAAGGCTGGATCCCAGTGTCGAGCACTGGGATGACAAGGAAGAGGCTACTGGGATGAGTGTGGCGTAGAAGCGGTAAGCTGAAGCTGCACAATAGATGAGGGTGGGCCCCTCGGAGCCGGTTTACAAGAGCAGGCTTCAAACAACCATAAGCTGCTTTGGTAAAGAGCCAAGGTAGTGAACGTTATGGAAAAGGCGCAATTATGCGTCATGTGTGAAATAGAGAGGCGAATGAAAATGAACCACTGAAGAAGTGTCGAAAGGCTTTAGACGACGTCAAAACCAGGGGTTTCATCCTAACCTGGGATAAATCTACCGGGAACTTGTTTGCTGGGTAGGTGGCGTCCGGCATAGAGGTGGCGCGAATCTATTTTGGGCTATTGTGTAGAACTGCGGGAACCCATCGTTTCGATAATAAGGGAGAAATCCAAGAAGCTAAACTTCAAGGATGAGAGTACCAATGCGGAAAGCAGCTTAGATATAGGAAGATGGTTGTTGTCCACATATGGTATTGAGGTTGGCCTTAATTTTCATTTTGCTAGCAAAACCAGCTCTATTGTATAGTGCTAGCAATTCTGTTGATAATTTCACTATACACTCGATTATCATCCTTAGTTTCAACTTCAGTGATAACATTACACCTATCAGGCTCTTTTAGCGCTATTTCTTGAAATCCTTTTCGAACTTTGTTATAAAAATTAATGTCCATCTCTTCATATTTGTTTTTATCCTTTGCTCTGCTTAGCCCAACTTGAACATCAATATCTAGGATAAATGTGATATCTGGACGTCTAATTTTTACTAACTTATGAAGGTCCCCTATTAGCCCTAAGTCAACTCCAAGCCCATACCCTTGGTATGCAATAGTTGAATCAATAAACCGATCGCAAATCACTATCTTTCCTTCTTTTAGAGCTGGCAGTATTAATTTTTTCACGTGTTCATATCTCATTGAGGTGAGCAGCAAAAGTTCAGAGATGGGATCAATATTGTCCTTAAGCAATACCCTTCTTACCTTTTCTGCAAAGTCAGTACCGCCTGGTTCTCGGGTCAATATCACATGATTTTCGCCACGAATTTGCTTAAAATGATTCGCAAGTAACTCAGATTGCGTTGTTTTACCGGAGCCATCTATTCCTTCGAAGGTTATGAACATGAGTTCTATAATTGTAGTGTCAAAAAAGGATATGCAAACAGTATACACAAGAACCATTTGACATTTAAGCAATAATATTATATGTTGTGTGTGATATACAATTCTCTGTAAGCTATGGTTGCACTGAATACTCCTAAGGTAGATTTTGACTTTATTGCAAAGGATTTCAATCTTTTGGGGGTGGATAACAAACACTATACATTAAGTGACTGTCATGGGAAAAACGGTCTTATTGTAATGTTTATATGCAATCACTGCCCTTACGTTCGATCAATTATTAGCAATCTGGTGAGCGATGTTGATTTGTTAAAAAAAGATTATCAGGTAAGTACTGTTGCAATAATGCCAAATGATGCAAATGAATATCCGGAAGACTCCTTTGAAAATATGATTAATTTTGCCAAGGAAAATAAGTTTACATTTCCATATCTGATTGACAGTACGCAAGAAGTGGCTAAAGAGTATGGTGCTGTTTGTACTCCTGACTTTTTTGGTTTTAATGCTAATTTAAATCTCTGCTATCGTGGACGTTTTAACGATGCAAAAAAAGAAAAGGTTCAAAACTATAAAACAGGAAGTAGTGATTTATTTCAAGCTATGAAATTCATTGCAGAAACTGGTAATCCTCCGGTTGACCAAAAGTCAAGCATTGGTTGCTCAATTAAATGGTCTGATCCTACAGGTTAAATATCATGCACGGCAGCTCTCAGTATTTGTTTGATATTATAATTCTACTTTCCGCTGCTGTGTTTATAGTCATAGCGTTTTGGAAAATGAATATCAGCCCAGTGCTCGGTTACTTCGTTGCAGGCGCGTTGATTGGTTCTCACGGATTTAATCTGATACATTCAGCTGATGCAATGGACAATTTTGCAGAATTTGGCGTAGTTTTTCTATTATTCATTATAGGCCTTGAATTAACCTTTGAACGCCTTATTGCCATGCGTATCCATGTATTTGGATTTGGTTCCCTTCAAGTTATAGTTACCATGGTAGCGATATGGTGCATTGCTCTTGCTTTTGGAGTGAACACTAACATGGCAGCAGTTATCGGCGGTGGGCTTGCATTGTCCTCAACGGCAATGGTGTTACAGGTTCTGCAGGAAAAAGGCTCCCAAGCAAGTCAAGTGGGGAGGTTGTCAATAGCAGTACTATTAATGCAAGACTTTGCAGTAGTACCGCTAATAGTATTAGTACCCTTACTTGCTGGTAGTTCTGAAAACAGTCTAATAAGCTCACTGGCAGGTTCATTAGTGCAAGCGGCTATTGCATTAGTGTTGATATTTATAACTGGTAGGTTATTACTCAGGCCCTTATTTTCGGTTATTGCTAAAATGGAAAGTAACGAGGTCTTTGTATCAACAACACTCTTAATAATATTAGGAGCAGCATTTATTACCGAGCAATTTCATTTATCAATGGCACTGGGCGCATTCGTTGCTGGGTTATTAGTTGCAGAAACAGAACACAGGCACTCAGTGGAACACGCGGTATTGCCATTTAAAGATTTGTTTCTCGGTTTATTTTTCATGACTGTCGGTATGTCTATCGATATTGACCTTTTACTCAATAAATTGCCGCTAATTACTTTATTGTCGATCATCCTTATCGTTTTAAAAACATCTATCATATACGTATTGTGTAGATTTTTTGGGTTTAAGAGTGCACCTGCCATACAAGCTGGATTATTGCTTGCACAGGGTGGTGAATTTGCATTTATCCTGTTTCGCTTAGCAGATGAGTTAGACGTACTACCAAGTGAAATCGCCCAAGTGCTTATGATGGTAACTACGGTAACTATGGCTTTCACTCCTCTTCTATCGGGACTTGGAGAGTGGATAGCAAATTCATTTAGCACTGAGAAGGTAATATTAGACGATGAAGCAATTGAGACAGACACACAAGATCTCTATAACCATGTAGTAGTTGCTGGATTCGGCAGGGTAGGATATATGGTAACAAAAATGCTTACCGCAGAGCATCTAAGTTACGTTGTTGTAGACATTCAATCAAAGATAGTCAAAGAAGGGAAAAGTGACAGCTTTCCTATATATCTTGGAGATGCCACGAGATATGAAATTTTAAAATCAGTAGGAATAGAAAGAGCCCAAGCTTTCGTAATTTCAATAAAGAACGAAGTTACTATAAAGAAGATTGTTTCTCTAGTTGCAACAAATTTTCCACATGTAAATATTATAATACGCCTACCAGATCTGAGTAATGTAGAAGCTTACAAAGATCTGGGGGCTAGTAAAATTATTCCGGAGACATCTGAGATTGGGTTGCAGCTTGGTGGAGCAGCACTGAGCCTAAGTGGTATTAGCGAAAGCGGAGTTGAGTCCTTAAAAAGTAGATTTAGGAAAGGCAATTATAGCATGATAAAGGATATTAGCAGCGATATAGATGAATGATTATTTCTTCAGTTCTTCTCTTGTTATCCAAACGTTGATGTCAGCCACTTGAGTGGCGTTTATTTTGTCTATAATAAACTACACACCAAATCAAGGAAAGTGCAAACCAAGTTATCGCATATTCCAAGTGTTTCATCGGCTGTATAGTTAACTTATTGCTGAAACCTTTCTGCCATAACATACACTGCTCTAGCTTGATACCAAATTCATTGGAAATTTCTTCTGTACTTAGGGTAAACCACGTGTTCAAAGCAGTATCATTTTTGATTAACCAACTTTTGCTTTTACTGTTATCGCAATATAAAACTCCACTCGCAGCTATTTTCTCAATTTTTGCTTTTTCCTCTTTTTTCTCTCTGACTATTCCTTTATTCACTAGCATGTAATGTCCAGTAGTGAGTAGCATAGGAGACAGCACATGATAGCCGCGTTGCCCTGCAAAAACGTATATCTCTATGTCACTTAAAATCCCGTCAATCTTGACGTGTCTGTAGTTAAATTTTGCAAGGTCATCATTGGGCAACAGATAGACAACTGGAAGACTCATATTTTTGATGATATTGTTCTTCCAGTTTAATCTAAATAATTGCCACAACCCTAACAAGAAAAGAAGTAAGCAAGGTATAATTAAGATAAATATTGTTTTTTTTAACACCTTACATTTGTGTTTTTAGGTAATTTTCAACACCTATAAGTTCGATAAGAGCAATTTGCTCTTCGATCCAATGGTAGTGCCCTTCCTCATTTTTCAATAATTCCTCTAATAAGATTACACTAACAAATCTCTCTCTTTTTCAGCAACAGAAATTGCTTCTCTATAGTCTTTTAAACCTTCTTCTTCTAATTTTAAATTATCTTCCAAGATTTTTCGTATTGCATCTTTTGTGAACTTCCCGTCATACTTTGAGATTTCATTTGTGTCTTGAAAGTTTGGTATACCTTTAAGCAATAAAATTCTTTCTGCTGGCTTATTTGCATGTTCAAGTTCCTCGTCAAGCTCTTCTTTCATTTTCTCTGCAAGTTTATTGATCCCACTATCTTTGAGAATTGTAGAATGCAAAAAGTACTGGCGTATAGAAGTCAACTCACCGGTTAATAATTTATTCAAATGCTTTATTATTATCTCTTTATTCATAACCTTCCTTTAGTTTAATCTATTAGTATAATCTATATAATAATGAAGATTATAGCAATAGATCTCTCAATGGCGTCAACTTAAGGAAAAATGTCAGTGATCGTGTATAAAATTTCTCTCTAAAATTTTTACCATTAAATTATCCAAAAGCTGCAATAAACAGCACTTCTGTTTCTATTTTATTTCAACAAAGGAGTTGCTAAGGTAGGCTCTTAAGTTGACGTCATTGGCTGAACGGATACACGACAGATACGACATTATGTTGTTTATCGCAAAAACTCATGCTTTACACAATCGGAACGAGGAAACACACATTCCTCGAAAGGAGCTAAATCCTTTCCACAGCCTCTTATCTATCGTTTCTTAAACCGCTTCCCTGAATAGATACTACCTACTTACCTAGAATAAAATAAGAAAATATTGCTAAAACATTCCACACACCATCACACTACAGAATGGCTTTAATGCCAGATACTATCACTATGACCGCTATCTAAATTAAAGTCATAGTTACTGTTAAACTGATGTGCTTCGCTTTGATCCAATCCTTCTGAGGTCTTTTTGTCTATGCAATACTGTAACAGTTCTTTTAGCGCTTCACTACTATCTTTATCTAAGTTAAAATTACTAATGTCAAATAGCTCCATATCTTCTACATTTTCATTTTCGCATAACCAGCACACTTCTCTTAAGGCACCTAAATCAGGAGAAGATGGATGAGAACTTACTACTTTGCCAAACTGTTTCCATATTTCCTTAAAAGAACTCCTGGATTAAGTTTCACTATCACTATAAAAGTCTCATAATGAAAAGAATTGTAAGTTTCAGGAAATTGTGAATGTTCTTTACCAACTTTAATAAAAAGATCGACTACATCATCTGTTGAAAAATGACGATTCATATAGAAATCTACAGTATTTACCATAAAATTAACAACTGCCGCTAAAGAAAGTTGCTGATTGTTTTCTAAGATAGCTTCTAGCTTTGTAACAAATTCATACTGACGTTGACTAAGAAAATAAGATTCCCCTTTATCAGTTACCTGACAATAATAGCTCATTTTGTTCTCACATGGATGGGCATAATGATAATCAGAGCACATGCTTTCAAACGTAATGGACCATTCGTCTATTTCTTTATCTGATAATTCTGGATGCTATTTTTCAAGCATTCCATATAGTAAATCTTTCATACAACCAACATTTTTATAAACCTTAAGTGTTATAGCAACACAATTTTATTTATTCAAGTCTTAAAAAAATATTTTAGCCAAAGTACCGTATTGATTAGTGTCATAAAAATTTTGATTATTTACTCTTTCAAAAATCCAGAAAAGTACCTATATTTGTGAGAACAAGCCGGGTAAAAATATAGTTGTGAAAATAGAAACGTAAAACTGTTATAGCAAAGTTGGACAAATTGGTTTATATCTAAACGTGGTAGAAGTAGGCTAATATAGCTGGTTTTGCGTTGTGTTAAATTACTATAGACAAAAGTTTGCGTAGGTTACGCGGTATAGCTCCTATACACAAAAATGCTGGAAATGTAAAACCGGTAATTCCACCTATAGTTAAAGGTGATAAAGCTGTGGAACTTAACCCCAAACATGTAAGTGCTCCTATCACAGCACCTAACCCTGCTACAGACATTAAATCCTTTACACTTGCTAGAAGCTTTGAATCTTTTTTCATTTGACCTCCTTAATAATTTAACCGATAGCGGCAATATTGCTATTTTTTACTTCAAAATTGCAAATTCAAACTTCCGCTACTGTCAGTATAATTAGATTAATAGAATAAGCAAAATAATCTTTTTATGGAATGGCGTTGAAAACAAGGGTAGGAGAAGAGCCTCGACTTACAACTATTCCAATTATCAGCAGCTAATATCAAATTTTACAGTTAAACAAGATGCTACTCAACATTATCTGCCCAACTCATGAATTACAACTAGCTATAAATATTTAAGAAATTTACCAAGCGAGAAAAAAAGCAAAAGAAACCCCGTTGGTGGCTAATTATTTATATTAACTTTATAAATTGGCGTTTTTTTATTCTTAACGTCTAATCTAGCTGCTTTTAAACCGCAACTGATCTAATTTTAAACGTTAAGAAATTTACTAAACAGACAAAAGGCAAAAGAAACCCCGCTAGCTAGTTATTCGCTATCTATCTTTTAAATTGGCGTTTTTTATTGTCTTAAACGCTTTAACAAGCGCATTTTACCTAATATAAGCTAAAA